>CAZHIX010000008.1:0-21274 GCA_964532715.1 Microcaldota archaeon
GAAATTCATCCACGCGCTAAAGCGCATGGATTTCTTTCAAGCAAAGGCACATTAACAACTGTTTAGCTTTTGGAAATAAACTGTTTGATGAGTCCATAATTATCTAACCTCCAAGATCACACATTACAGATATTAATTGAAAAAAGAGTGTATACAATAAAAATAAAATTAAACAAAAAATAAAATTAACTACTCACTGGATTTCTTGTTTGATTCAGTTTTACTTGATTCGCTATCGATATTGGTTGAAGAGTCGTCTTCTTGAGATGTTTGTTTTTTAGAAGATTTTGAATCCTTAGAGTCAGTTTCAGTTGAGTCTTCGGTTTTCGCTTTTGACTTTGTAGTTGGTTTTTTTGAAATTTTAGTTTTTAATTTTGTAGCTAGTTTTTTTGAAGTTGAATGTGATTTGTCATCGGATTTGATAGATTTTGAATCATCTGAATCATCATTATCTGTTGAATCGTCAGAAGTGCTTGACACCTCTTCTGAATCAGAACTTTGTTCGGTGGAGCTTGCATCTGTTTGAACTTCTTCTTCATCTTTTTTTATTGAATCTTCATCGGCAAGCTGGTTTGCCAATGCTTCAAATCCTTCAAATGTTGGTTCAAATTCTTCGTATGTTTGTATTTTGCCTTTACTCATTGCCAATTCTCTTGCAAGTAACCAAAATATGAGAGCAAGTGAACGTCTTCCTTTATTGTTGCAAGGAATAACCCAATCTATGAACATGGTAAAGTTATCGGTATCACACAACCCTATGGTTGAAATACCCATTTTACCACATTCTACTACTGCTTGTCGTTCTCCTTTAGGGTCACATATTAGAACAAGTTTTGGTTCTATAAAGTCATCACGAGCAACGTTTGTGAAGATTCCAGGAACAAAACGACCACTAAACACTTTTGCACCTGTTAGTTGAGAAAATATTTTTGCAGAAATTGATGAATATGTTCTTGATGCTATGATTATTATATCCTCGGGTTCATATTTTGCTAATACCTTTGCAACAAGACGTATTCTCTCATCAATTGCACGTAAATCAAGTACAAACAAACCGTCGTTGCGTGTACGATATATGAACTTCACCATATCAATAGTGCGAAGTTTTGTTCCGATATGAATACCGGTTTCTAGATAACTTTCTTGTTTAATTAACAATCCATCTGCCATTTTTTCACCTTTTCAAGAGCTTGGCAAATACTCACGTTTTCACGTGGCTACTCTCCAAGACACTTGTGTTTTAGTATAATTTTATTTTTGATTTTTTGATATCCGCATTTGTGGGATAACCAAAGACTATCAGATTGCAAAAGCAAACCGATACAGCCGATTGCGCAAGCAATTTGAGTGTTCTCAAAACCACAAGGTTTTGGGAATACGAGGCACGCCCAACGAGCCACAGGCGAGTTGGGGTCGCCGAGATTTGAACTCGGATAGCTAGCACCCCATGCTAGCAGGATACCAGGTTACCTCACAACCCCATTTGGTGCAAAAGCAAAACAAAAACTTTTGCAAAAACCTGCATTGTGCAAACATGGGAGTGTGGTTGTGTAAATCAGATTTTACAACCCAATCTTTTGCATGCAAACACAACCTACTCGTAAGCTCATGTTTAGCTATTTATTGCCGATCATATTTGATTGCCTTGTCCATCACTTCCACGTGAGACAAAAACATTCTACGACAACAATAACGAGTTATACCCAGATCATTTAATACATCTGCTGGTTTTTCCCCAGATTTTATACGCTGAGAATATTCATCCCAGTGTTGTGCAATCGGTGCACCGCAAGTAAAACATCTTACTGGAAAATACATAAGACAACCTCTTTAACGGTACGATTTTTGTTTTCTTGCTCTTGCTTTTGGACCCATGTACTTCTTTGGTTCTACACGGCGTGAATCTTCTGCAACCAAGAATTTATCGTATTCGTACATTTTCTCTTTTAAAGACTCATCACCACTATATACAACAAGTGCACGCGCAATTGCAAGTCTAGATGCTTGAGCCTGACCCATTGCACCCCCACCACGCACAGATACATTGATATCTACTGTTGGCGCAATTTCAGATGCAACACGCAAGGGCTCGTATATAAGCTCTTTTGCATATCGATTCTGATATGCATCAAGAAGAACAGAATTAATACGAACTATCCCTGAACCCTCACTGATTGATGCACGGGCAACGCTCTCCTTTCTTTTTCCTCTTTGAACCGGAATGGAAGAAGATTTTTTTGATTTTGTTTTTTTAACTGCCATAAACAACACCTAATTTTTGTATCCAAACGCTTTGCACAAATTCTCAAGAGTTATGCTTTTTGTCAAATCGGTTTTTATTGCAAGCTTATACACTTGTGCTTTTGACACATCAACACCGACAGGAACTCCGTCGTGCGCCTTAAGCCTTTTTAGTGCATCACGACCACGTTGACTTTTCTTTGGAAGCATACCACTCACACTTTTTTTGAAAAGCATATATGGAATGCGGGGAAATTTCTCAACTTTTTGTGGGTCTTTTTTATCAACCATCGCACGATGTATTTGAAGCTGATTTTTGTGATACTCTGGTTTTCCACTTAATACCATTTGAGAAGCATTTATTACTTCAACTTCTTCACCGTTAAGTAAGTCTTTTGCCACTTTTGCGGCTAAGCGTCCAACAACGGCATCTTTAGCATCATATAATATCATGACATCACCCTAAGAGTACTACACCCTCTGCGTTCGGGTGAGACTTTTTTAGTTCATCCATCTGCATTATTTTCCCACCTGCAGATAGTATTTGTTCTTTGGCACTTTTTGAAAAGCCCATCGCTACAATAGTTAGTTTATGCGTCAATGTTCCTTTTGCCAAAATTTTGTCAGCTACTATTACAACTTGACCATCTTTTGTTGTCTTGGATAATTTATCCAAATTTACACCTTTTCGAGCTCGCACGGATCTTTGAAAAAGAACATCTGCCTTGTCCCAAATATTCGTACTGGCACTTTTATTTGTTTTTTCGCTCATTACATCACCAGTTAAAATCAATTTACTACGTATCAAACTTTAGATAAATGCAGGGGGAGGGATTTGAACCCACGAACACCTAAGTGACTAGCCCCTCAAGCTAGCGCGTTTGACCAGGCTTTGCTACCCCTGCAAAAAATTTGATTTATAAATTTCATGTCAAATATGACACTACTTTTTAGCTACCTCCTTTTTTAATGCTTTTAGGCTTTGTTCAAGTTCTGAACATTTAGAGGTTGCAATATCAACAGCTTTTGAGATAGTATCTCTTGGACCTAATTGCATAAAGCTTTCATATTCAAATTTGAAATCCCCATTATCAAGCATTTCATACCCTGCCATTCCTGCTTGCCACTTTGCATGTTTTCTTCCAATACCACTTATGGCTTTAGCCTCAAGACGTAGGTTCTGATGCTCCAATAAACGAAGTAAAGGTATTTTGTCAGTTGCAACTTTTATTTTATCAACTGTGGTTTCAAGAGCAGACGAATAAACTGTGGTTGGTCCCTGTACGTCAAGTGATAAAAGTACTTGTTCATCATCACGTACACCTGAACCAAGCTTTAGAGGTATAAGACCTATTCGATGAGCGATATATTCATCAAATAACGTGCTCGTGTTTTCGTATATAGTAACGTTGTCTATTGCAAAAACAGGAACCCAAGACATTGAAAGCCTGCGGATCATATTTGCAAATCCGACAGTTGATTTTGACAAAACAAATGTGAATTTGTTTTTGTCTTCGTTCTCAACTTTTATTTTCATGCTATTCCCCCTTATACTCTTCTTCCTCTGCGACCACCAGGTCTTTTAGTTGTATCAGTTGGAATTGGAGTTACATCTTCAATCTTGCCAATGCGGACCCCTTGTCTTGCAATCGTTCTTACTACAGATTGCGCACCTGAACCTGGAGTTTTGGTTCCATGCCCACCGGGAGCACGAATCCTTATGTGAAGACCACTTATTCCCTTAGTTTTTGCTTCCTGCACAGCTTTTATAGTTGCTTGCATGGCAGCATAAGGTTTTCCTTCCTCACGATCTGACTTTACAATCATACCCCCAGATGCTTTTGAAATTGTTTCTGCACCCGAAAGATCAGTTATTGTGATTATAGTGTCATTCTTTGAAGAATAAACGTTACACAATGCCCATTGAATCGGGCCTCTTGAGTAATTTCTTATCGGCCTCTCAAAGCGTCTTTGACGAAACTCTCTTTGAGGTGGTCTTTGCGACGAATCTGTACTCTGAGCATTTTGTTGCTCAGTGGTTGAAGTTTGATTTTTTGATTCTACATCTTCTTGCATCATAATCACCTATTCTTGAGCTGACTCTTCAGCTTGAGGCTGAGTAGAGGGTGCTTGTTCGGATGAAGTAATTTGAGCCGAACGCGCAAATTTCTCATCCTTTTTTGTTTCTTGCTCGGTTTTAACAGATATATCTATTGCTTTAAAGTAAGATACAGATGGTTCCTCGCTTGAAGTTACCAAGTAAGATGGAATATTTACTCGTCTACCATTCACAGATATGAAACCGTGCACAATAAGTTGACGTGCTTGTGTAGCAGTTCTTGCAAGACCACGTTTTAATACAATGGTTTGTAGACGTCTTTCAAGAAAATCTCTTACAGTGAGTGCAAGAATATCATCAAGTTTCATATCAGATTTTGCAATTCCAAGTCTTTTGAGTTTATTAACTAAATTTTGACCAACGAGTTCTTCCTGTTCGCCTAAAGATAATAGTCGTCTTGCATTTCGTCTCATTTTTTTGAGTTCTGCAGAAGCAACCCACAATTCACGAGTTCTTCTAAGACCATATTCACGTTTAAGTTGAGTTTCTTCTTTTATACGTGATGCATCCCACACTTTTCTTGGAGTTTCTGCTTTTGGTCTGAGTCTTTTTGGATCTCCCATTCACATCACCTTATTTTTTGTCTTTGCTCTCTTTTGGTGCTTCTTTAGCAGGAGCAGATGCCGGAGCTTTTAATGATTTTCTCATAACTCCCATAGTCATTCCCTTTCTTCCAGTGCTTCGTGTTCTTTGACCACGAACTTTTTGTCCATATGCATGTCTGAAACCTCTCCATGATTGAGAATCTTGTTCGTGTTCTATATCTTGACGATTAGCATATTGCAAATCAGTACCTATTAGGTGCACTGGCTCACTTGTTTGATAAGACTTTTGTTTATTGAGCATAAATCTTGGTACTTTTTCATACTTATGAATGTTTGAGATTATTTGTTCAAGATGTTCAATTTGAGATTCTGAAAGCGCACCTATGCGAGTATCTGCAGAAACTTTTAACTCGTCAGTTGCGATGTTTGCAATAACTTTACCTATAGCCTGCCCAATACCACGAATTGAAGTAAGTGCACGAGTCAATTTTAAATGACCTTTTAAATCACGACCGGACATACGAACAATTCCACGAAAGTCTTTGTCCTCTTCCATAGATTGAGTTTGACCCTGTTCATTTGCAGGTTTTTTTGCAGATATAGGCTTTTTGCCTTTTTGCTTTTTTACCGACATTCCCATTTTATCACCATAATAACTTGATATTATCATCAATTTCTATTAGTATACATTCAAACTACATACACAATTCTATTAGTATATACCACTTTCAAATACACTACGCCGAGGATGGGATTTGAACCCATAAACCCTTGCGGGAACACGCTTGCAGGTTTTGCTTAAAAAGGCAAACATTTCCAGGCGTGCGCACTACCAGGTTATGCGACCTCGGCACGACAATAAAAATTTGCTTGCAAACTATTCAAGCACTATTTTTACGTGTACTGCAATCGTCTCTTGCGCAATATGAGACAAATCTGATGAGCTCACATTAGCAATACCAACGGCAATGATATGACCAAGATCATCAGACAATGACACATAATCCCCAGTGACAAATCTTGTCTCTGCAAATGCCACACCGGATACTGCTAAGGGCAGTCCGCGACATATTGCTTCCAAAACATTTCGCCTAACCTTGAGGACTGGCAATGTAAGTATTTGCTCACATGGCTTTATTAAGCTTTTTATTTGCGACAAAGATTCGTATTCGTATAAAGAATCGGCAAGATATTGTAGAGAAACACACTCATGTTCACTAAATTTAGACACTTGTGTACGTCTTAACTCTGCCATATACCCTCCACCAAAACTTTTACCTACATCCACACATAAATTACGGATATAAGTTCCTGCTTGTACTTGGGCTTCAAAGAGAATTTTTCGTCCATCCATTTCAAGTGCGCTAAATACAAACACTTGACGCATCCGCTTACGCTTTGCAACTGCTGAATGTTTTGGAGGAATTTGTGATATATTACCAACAAATTTGTCCATCACAGTTTGCACAAGATGCATACTTTTTGGTGGATTGCGAAGTTTCATTACTCCGACGTATTTTTTTCGGCTTTTTGACAAAAAACGCAAAAGCCTGCACGCTTTATTGAGTGCGATTATCATAACTCCCGAAACCTGAGGATCTAGAGTACCGGCGTGCCCTGCCTTTCTTGCATTGAAAAGTTTTTTCACATAAGTGGTAATTTCGTGAGAGGACGGACCGCGAGGCTTATCTACAAGAACAAACCCACACACTTCGCAAGTATTTTGCATCGGATCACCAAAACAACAACACAGAACCAAAAAATGCCAAAATAGCACCAAGAATTTTTAGTTGCCAATTATCTTTTTCTTTCAAGAATATCATAGCGCCAATAGTAGTTAATATAATATTTGAATTTAGCATTATGCGTGTAGTTGAAACCTCAAAGTTTTGAAAAGCAAGTAACATGCACACAAAAGATAATGTGCCAAAAAAGGCCAAAAAACAAGTCTTTACTAAATTTTTTCTTATAAAAAATATTATTCTGCTAAAAGCATTTTTACCCATAAGAATAATAAAAATAAACGGAGGAACGATGTATAGAATCAAAGCGTAAACAAGTATTGCAAAAAATTGAATACTCAGTTTATCAAATACAACTACAATACCTGCAAAAAAAGACGCTAATAATATTTCAATCACTCCAATAGAAATACAGATTTTTTTATCTGGTTTAAATAATGCAAAAAACGAACCAGTAATTATTAAGAAAAATGCAGATAATTTAGTTAAACTAAAAACTTCACCTAAGAGTATAACACAAAAAATGACTGTCCAAATTCCCTGAGTCTGAGCCACAATAGTACGAATACATGCATCGGTTGATTGAGACCCTTTGAATGTGAAATATATATGAAAAAAATATAGTATAGACGTAAAGATTGGTAAAACAAATACTGGCAAAGATAATGAGAATAGATTAAAATTTGTACTTAAAATTTTTTCTAAGTCAAGTGTGAGTTCGTATTGAGAAGCGACACTTGAATTAAATAGAAAAATTGCAAAGCATAAAAATATTATTGATATAAAATCTGCACACGTAGCAGATGCCATGAAATCAGTTTCGTCTTTCATTAAATATCTTATAAGAAGGTTATATATGCTAAGAGAAACTATTGATATGAAAAGCCATAAAAAAGAAGATAAAAAAATGTCCAAGACATAAAACATCTTCAAGCCTCAAATAAAGAAATAATTGAAAAATAAATTAAAAGAACTAAGAACTAACAACTACGTCGGTTGGTTCAAGATGGCGAATTGAACACTTTCGCTCTTTTGCTCTACCTGGACTCTTTATCATCACAGTATTGGTATCTACTATCTTAGTAATTACTACTTTTTGACCGGCATCTCTTCCGGCGAGTTTCACACAAATTCTTCCAGTTTTAATTGCAGACATAAGATTACCTCGTACAGACTAAACGATTAGTTTTACATAATTATATCGTGAAAAACGTTTATTATACCTTATGATTGAAAAAACGCCCAAACTGAAAGATAAAAGAAAAAAAACAAATGCTTAATTCGCGTATTCAATTGATTATTTGAACGTTTTTAACGCAAGGTGCACATGAAGCATTATTAATAGATGAAACTGATTTGAATAGACGTGCTTTATCGGCTAATTCTTGCATTTCACCTCTAAATTTTTTCATTATTGTTTGAGTCGGGTTACTTATATAACGAATTGCACTTGGATCTTTTTCTAATGCAGACAACTGAACAATCTCAGATGGATTTTCAATATGACGAATATATGAACTATCACGTTTTACTAATTCAATCTGAATATCTTGAGGACATACAATAAAACGAAAATACTCAGGACGCGATAAGAGAAAACTTACTGCCTCACTTTTATCATAATTTGGTAAAGCATAACCCAGTAAACCAATTTGCATTGGACTTAGACCGTCAAGATCTTGAGCCAAAACAATACCATTCTTCTGCAAAACGTTATCCGATGCAGAGCTAACACTAAAAGTTTTATTTTTTTCAGACGTTTTAAACACCTTCTGCTATTTAGTCAGCATACTATCCAGACCAATGATAGCTTAGAACATGATGCATAAGAGAATATATAAAATGATTAGTATCCAAGACGTGAACTACGTTTGAAAAAATAGATAACCCATAATTATGCTTTGCAAGTGTATTCTAAAAGTATAATATAAATAACGAGATTACATTACATGCAGCTTATAAGTTTTAACAATCTGTTCTGCAACTTCTTGTGCGCTTATATTACTTGCATCTATTACTAAATCAAAATTATCATGATTAGTTATATCTATCTGATATATTTTTTTGTATCTTAAGACGTTATCTTTATCCCGTGTTTTTAAGTGATTAAACGCATCTTGTATGTTTGAAAAATTGTCCCGATTCATTATTCGTTTTGCACGTATTTGCAATGGAACATCAAGCCAAACTTTAAATGCCAGTCTTGGAGACATCCAAGGACCAAGCCATGTAGCAATTACACATTTTTTGTTTTTACACTCGTCCTTTAGTGCTTCGTCAAATTTTTTATCTATATCAAAGTCTAAATTTGCACGCTTTTGAAACTCTATTAGACTTATTCCTTCACGTTTAGCCAAAGTTTTAAATGTTGGCTCAACTACAACCCAACCAAGCATTTTTGCGACTATATGTGAAACAGTATTTTTGCCACATGCACCAAACCCGGAGATTGCAATTATATCCGCACGATGAGTTTTACCAGATGAAATTAGACTATTAGACAAATTTAAAATATTTTTTTTGTCACTCATAACAAAAATAGATAAAAGATAAAATAAAAAGATAGATGCTTATTTCTTCACGCAATCTTTTACATAGGGCAAGAATTCAACTGGAACATCATCCAGTGTTATCTCGTTGTTTTCAAGACGTGTGCGAAGTTTTATTACTTTTCTTGAAACTGACGGAGATAAACGACCTGCATATGGACGATTTGGGATTCTTTTTGATTTTGCAATTGTTGAATCAGAACTCACACTAGTTAGTTTCTGAGCACTTATTGCACAATAGTGATTTTTCACCTTCTTGCGTCTACGATAGCGAATGCGAGACTCCCCATCTGGAGCTTTATACATTATTTTTCTTACTGAATTTGAACGATTCTTTGGAAGTGGCATATTTTTCAACCTCTACATAATTTATTTTAAATACATTTATTTAAAACGACACGAAATTTTATTCATACCGTCTTTTTATCTTCTACAAGCCCCGTGTTCAATTCGGGTTTATTAGAAGAATCAACATCAGAGCTACTTGCAATGACAGTTGCATTTGCAGACTTAGTCTTTGCATCAATTGCTCCTTTAATTTTGTTATATGCGCCCCTTATTAAAGATAACGATATGGACACTATAAAAACACATATCCAAAACCAACCGACTGGACCAAATGTGTCTCTCCAGTGTGGAAAATCTGCAAAAAAACCTGCAAAATCAAAGCTAAATAGAAAATGAAAACTTTGAACAAATACGGGAAGATGAAATGGAAAAACTATTTCAAAACCTCTGAAATTATCGTATAAAAATGGAGTTAGTATTGCAAGTGCAGGAATAATGATGATTAGAGGTTTTAGTTGCATAAAAGACATTTCCATCATTTTTGGCAAAAATGCCTCGTATTCCTTATTTATTTCCAGGAGTCGTTTTTCATCTTTTTGCTTGGTTGCAACAGAAAGTTCTTTTTGAAGTCTTTTTGATTCGTCTTGAATATGCTTTATTCTTTTTTTGTCAACAAGTTTTGAGAGCATGAACTGATACGCACCAAAATAAACAAGCGCTATTGCAAAAATAACATATAATGCATTAAATTCCTCAAACATATTAAATCACATACAGATAAGATTACTCAAGCAATTTTGCAAATTGCAGTCGTGTTTGCTCTAATTTACCATTTGCGTTTTCTATGATAACGGCAGGCGCACCACAGAGCACAGAATATACAGCAAGATAATAGTGGTTCATTTGATCATGCTCCATTAAAGACATATATGATTGAACATCACGTGTGCGAGAATCGTCAGAATTTCTGCGCGCTATTATATGTTCAATCGGCGCAGTGACAAGAACAAGACGTTCTACAAGAATATTTGAGATTATTGAAAATGGCAACCCTGGAAGATAACCTTTTGGAGTATTTACTGAACAATGAGTGTCAAGAATGACTTCACGCTCTTTTATGTTTCTAAGTTCTTCTCCGACTTTTGCTTGAATGAGTTTTTGTTGATTTGCATCTAATTTTCTAAGTTGATCACGATCAGTTATTTTGTAAAGATTTTTTGCAATGTCAAACATCATGGTACCGTAGTTTATTACTTTCCAACCACTAGAAACGGCGACATCTAAAACAGTACTTTTTCCAGCTCCAGGCACGCCCATTACGATTATCACAATACCACCCATACATTGTTTCTAATTAATAAAAATGCAAATATACACATAAATTAAATATAAATTAAAGATAAAAAATCAATTCTTCCCAAGAAGCTGTGCTAAAAGCGCACTTTGCGCCATTGCATTGTGCTTCTCAAAATCTTGATACATACGATATATGATACCGACGGTAAGCAATATACCCGTTCCTGTTCCAAGCGCGCCTAGAAGGTCTGCAAAACCTGCTAATAAACCTACAAAGGCAGAGCCCATGATTACGATTGGTGGGATATATTTGTCAAGAAGAGATTTCACAACACGCGGATCTCGTCTATATCCCGGAATTTGCATTCCGGCAGAATCCAGCTGTTTTGCAACATCTTCTGCGCCCATACCAGTAGTTTCAACCCAAAATTGACCGAATATTACACACAGAACTACCAAGAATGCGATGTATATTATTATATGCACCCAACCAGGTATTCCCCAAATAGGAGATGAGCTAAACAGAGTGGTGCTTGCAGTTGAAAAAACACTCTCACCAGACGGCATTGAGACTGGTTGAAGAAAATAGAAAAAACCATCAACAAATCTCGCAGATCCCCTACCCCCTTCTGCACGACCGATTATATTTATCAGATCAATTCCATCAACACAACGATAACTTGCACTTATTTCATCTGGATTAAATACTCCACTAAGACAGACGTTTTGATCAACAAACATCATTGCTAAAAATTGAAAATTTGCTAAAAGTGCAAACGCCAAAATTACAGGTATATTTGAAACATACATGAATTTGATTGGAAAATTTCTTGCAAGCCCACGCGCCATACCAAAAGCAAGAGGTATTTCAACTTTAATTCCTTCAACATACACAATTACCAAAAAGACAAGAATTGTGAAGAATAGCGGTAATAAAACTGTTAGTGATTGCGCAATTACTTGAGCACCACCTTCAGATAATACTGCCAAAAGACCATTTGTTCCAAAAAACAAGGATATTGCTCCACCGATTATTGAAAGTGATACACCAGCTGCAATAAATAATGAAATACCCGAACCAATTCCATATTTTGAAACGATTTCATCCATATACAACAATATTAATGAACCAAGTGCAATTTGGAATATAACTGCAATTTCAGTTGCAGCACCAAATGTACCTAAAAGAGGAATACCTGCAAAATGAACATATACGAAAGCCTCAAAAAGACATAAAATTATTGCAAGCAATTTTTGAGTTCCTTGAAATAGCATTTTTTCTTTTGGATCTTGCATGTTTACAGAAATTATTTTAGAACCTACAAAAAGCTGTAAAAATATAGACGCCAAAACGATTGGACCGATACCAGTAGTAAGTAAAGAACCAAGTCTTGAAGCAGTAACCACTTGCAAGAAATTTGCTGAACTCCCAACACTTGGGTCAACTCCTAATGCAAGCGTGTTATACATGGCAAAAAACATGAAAAGAGCTATACCTGTCCACGCAAGTCTTGCCATAAACGAAGGAGGTGTAGACGGAGAGCGAATCTCCGGCAATAGAGATAAAATCGGTTTGAGTACCTCAAGAGGGGTTGTCATAAAAATTACCTTAAACGTTCCAAGGCGAGTAGAACTGCGTGAATATTATTAAATACTGACTATTAAGATGATTGCATTTCTGCATCAGAATCATCTGAAGCAGTACACACAAATTTTCCGCCAGCATTTTGGATTTTTTCTATTGCAGATTGTGTCGCATAGAGCGCATGGACTTCTACTGCATGATTTAGTTCTCCTTGACCAAGAATTCTACCTTCAAATTCAAGTAAAGCAAGTTTTGAACCAGACGCACTTTTTAGTTTGTTTGATTTTGCCATGTTGTCTATTTGATAAACATTTAATACTTTGAATTTTTTAGCAGTTGGGTTTGAAAAACCTCTACGCCCCCCGTGAGCAACCCATTCGCGATCATATGTCGTTGCATAAGAGAAACGATGCTTGTGCATACCTGCACGACCTACTCCCCCCTTGCATCCAGAACCTCGTTTGTTTTTGACATTTCCCTTTCCATGGGAACGAGAGCCCAAGAACTTGCGACTTCTTCTGCTTTTTCTTTTTTGCATCATAAAACATCAACTCAAAACAAACATTAATCAAATCATTCTTGTTAGAAGTTTATCCATGGAATCTCGTGGACCTAAATCTCCTTGAGGATAACGAACTTTTTTTGCCTTCCAGCCTTTTGACGGAGGAGTGAGTCTAAAGTTTCTATTTATTTGAAGATCCTTAAGGCTCTTTCCACCTATGAGCTCATCACAGATTTTCTCAATATCAGCTTCGCTTTTAGTTGTTGAAAGTTTGCTTTTTCCAACAAACCCACGTTTTGTAAGCATATTCAAGAGAATTGGTCTTGATAATGAACCCCAAGTTATGTAATCCTTTGATTGTTCAAGCATACCATTATATGACTCGTTTGTGTGAACCAATGTTGCTTGGTTTGAACGTTTGAGATTAAGCATTAGCAAAGTTGCCTTTTGCTTTGGGTTTAGACCAGTTAAACCACGAACACGCACGATTGCGATTAATTTATTTTCAGCCATAAAAACCACTTAAATTATGAATTTATTCCGATACTACGGATTGTGCAGATGTATCGGCTTCCGTTTTGGAAGAATACATTTGTGCAATCTCTTTTCCTTTTGCACCCATTTCAGACCAATCACCATGATATCTCATTGAATTAAGTGAAGATAACGCATTTATAGTCGCCATAGCCATATTATAAATATTTCTTGTGCGACCTCTTGAGAATGACCATGCATTTTTTACTCCGGCGTATTGTAATACTTTTTTGACAATTGGATTTGCAGCAACTCCTACTCCTCTTGGAGCAGGTTTTATTGATACTTCAACAGAACCATTTTTCCCAATTGCTTTGATTGGGATTGAATGTGGCGCTTTTAGCGTGTCTTCCCATGAACCTGAACCTCTTGGAACAGAGATTATATTTCTGCGTGCATTTTTAGATGCACTCTCAATTGCCGGACGAACCTCTTCGGATTTTCCTGCCCCTATTCCCACATGACCGTTTTTATCGCCGACGATCACAATTGCTCTAAATTGCATTTTGCGACCACAGTCAGTCATTCTTTGAGTGTTTTTTATCTCAAGTGTTTCTGATTCAAGTGTAGGTAATAGATAATCAATAATTTCTGCTTCTAATACTGGTTTTCCCAAAGCATATATTTCCTCAAGAGAGGTAATCTCGCCTGCTTTTACTTTTTTACCAATTTGAGTTTTTGGAATCCATGAAGAAGCATCAAACTCGTTTTTTTCTTTTGATCTCTTTCTTGAGTAGCCCGCCATCTATTCACCCGCTCATCAACGCCTCACGTGTTTTATCGAACACTGCAGGCAAATTCTTAACATCAATCTTTTTCTTCGTATATCTTGAAAATAATTTATCATATTTTGATTTGTCTTCTGATTCTATATTTTTTGCATATTCACTTATGTGCACACCGCGCAATCTTGATTGATCCACTAATTCATCATCAACATTTATTTGAATACCACAGCTTTTTGCTCCCATAGCGGTTGCAAAAAGTATTCTGCCTTTTGACGCACTTGCCATCCCAATATCTAAATGAAATTGTTTTATTCCTTTAGACAATGCTTTTTTTGCCACCAAAATACCAGTTAGATATGCAGTTGGAGTATTTGCTTGTGCAAGCCAGCCTTTTGATTCAAGTTCACTTGAATTTACACTTGCAAGAGTAATGTCTCCTTTTGCATCAAATTTTACTATTTGCGCAATTATTGCCTTGTTAGTTGCACGAACCACAAGACGTGGAGCATCTGCTTTTACAAGTGCAAGCCTTTTTTGAAAATTTGTTTTATTTTCGCGCCTTCTGCGATAAGGCACTATAAATGTTGGTCCTGTTGCTTTTCCCATAATCATCACTTGCTTTTTGCGCTCTTTTTATTTAGCGCTTTGTTTATGCTTACTTCATCTACAATTTTATTTTCTACAAGATAATTAACCAAGTTTTTTTTACCTTTGAACGCATTTCCTTTTATCTTTAGATAAACTTGTTTTCTTGCAGTTTTGTCGATGGCATTATCATCAGATATAAGTCTGAGAATACTTCGTTGAGCCCGGGTTTTTGCAATCCACTGTTCTTTTGGATTGTTTCTTGCAAGTTTTGTTCCTTTTCTTGATCCGTGTCCTCTATGTCTTCCTTTTTTCTTACCTGCTTGTTTGAGTCTGGCTCTAACTCTACACACACCACGAACTGGCTTTGCTTTTATTTTGCCCTCTTTTATTAGAGCACGAACATCATCACGAGTTAGTGCTTCTGAGACTTTCTCAAGTGATGAGGGGTCTATCCAAATCTTTGAT
The DNA here is from genome assembly GCA_964532715.1 of Microcaldota archaeon. GTDB lineage: Archaea > Micrarchaeota > Micrarchaeia > Anstonellales > Anstonellaceae > 1-14-0-10-45-29. Next base: position 15,183 of record CAZHIX010000008.1, read on the forward strand.
TCACCTACATCAAGAACAGATGATGCAAGGCGCTTAATTGTTTTTTGAGTCATAAAAATCAACCTTTAAATCAATAAAATAATCAATCTTTTTTCTTTTGCTCTTTTGACGACGTACGCGTAGTTTGTTTATCAACAGGTTTTTGTGTTTTTTTCAAAGATTTTGCACCGAATTTTGATGAAGAATCCGAAACTTTAGATGCACCACTGTTTAATACAGTGATTTTCTTTGTTTGTGCTAAATCAACTATTTTTTGCTTTAAACGACAAGATAATTTTGAGGATAATCTTACCACATGAGTTTTTGCATCCACAGTATCAAGTTCTGCCAAATTATGTACAAGAACTTCTTGTTTTCCTATTGGATGAAGACACCTAATGCGCTTATCTTGACCATATCCGATAGATGGAGAGTAACCCATATGTGCTTTGTTAATTCTTTTTTTGTTATCGGTTCCTCTCTGGCGACGCCAGCTTGAACCTATACGGACACGCGATTTACGACCATAGTTTGGACGCAAAAATTTTGGTTTTGTCTTTTTTTGAGGCATAAACATTCACCATATTTATTCCAAAACAGGATATATACCGTCTTGAAACACTCTTGAATCTAATTTTTTAATTTTTGATGCGGTTCTTAAATTTGCAATTGTTTGACCAACATCATCTTTATTTGGACCAGAAACTGTAATGTCTGCACCTTTAAGTTCCACTTTTGTGTCTCCTATAATTTTAGCAAATCGTGGTTTTTTCTCACCTGCAAAATTCTTTATGGAGACTTCTTTTGCACTTACTTGAATTGACATTGGAAAGTGAGCATGAATCACCTTCATTTTTTGAGAAAATCCTTTTTGAACACCAACAAACATGTTTTTTATGTGGCTTAATACCGTATTGACTTCACGAAGTGGACCAGAAACTGTTACTTCTTTTGCATCAGAGCTAATTTTTACAGATTTTAATTTAAGAGACTTAGCACATTTGCCGTTTGGTCCACTAACGTTTAGAACATTAGAAACCGCACTCACAGAAATTTTCTGAGGGATAGCTAATTTTTCTTCAATGATTTTTTTACATGCCATAAACATCAACTTTTAAATCAAATCAAACGCTAGTAAACGTATGCTATGAGCCTGCCACCCGTATTGGCTTTTTTTGCCTCTTCGTTGGTCATAAGACCTCGTGGAGTTGAAACTATTAGAAAACCATATCCCACACCAGGAATATATTTTTGTTCCCATTCAACCCATTCAGTCTTTTTTATTGGATAACGAGGTTTGATTGAGCCACATTTGTTTACTTTTCCAAGCAATTTTATTTTGAAATATCCGTTATAACCTTCATCAATATATTCAAAATCTCCGATGTAACCTTTATCATGCAAGATTTTTAGTGTCTCTTTTACCATCTTGCTTGGGCGTACTTCGCACTCCAATTTTCCATTCATCTCATGCGTTTTTATGGTGTTAAGCGCATCAGCAAGTAAATCATTTGACATAATCATCACACCTATTTAGTATTTTCTAAAACCGATGCTATCGGCGACTTCTCTAAATGCTCTTCTTGAGAGTTGTAATCCATACTGACGAATAACTGCACGTGCATTCAGAGTAATTCTGCATTTTCTTTTACCTTTTCCTTTCTTTTTGTATTCAAAAGGAATTTGGCTTTTTTTCTTTTTCACCAAAAAATCACCATTAAATTATGATTACGCCCAAAGTTTTTGAGGCGAACTCTATCCCATCGTTCTTTGTAAGACGATGAGATTTTGAAATATTAGATTTTGCATGTCTTTTTCTCAGGACTCTCCACCCACCACGTCGTTTCAAGGAAATGCAAACATCAAAACCAATCATACCTATTTTTGGATCGTATTTAGCACCTGGAAACTCAATGTATTCTGCGACACCGAAACTAAAATTACCGTATGAATCAAAACATTTTTTGGAAAGTTTGTAATCTTTTGTTTTTAGAGCTTTTTTTACAAATGCTATTGCATTTGAACCGCGCAATGTGGTCTTTGCACCTATTGGATCTCCCTTCTTTATATGAAAGACTGGATTTCTCACTTTTGCCAAAGTTTCTATCGCTTTTGAACCAGAAAGTCGTTCTAATAAAACTTTTGCATTCTCAAGCTCAGCCCCAGCATGACCTACACCGATGTTGAGAGTAACCTTATCAACAACCACGTCACGCATAGGATTTTGTTTTGGGTCATTATTTTCTGCCATAGTAATCAACACTTGTATTTAATTTATTTTACAAATTCGTCATCAACTGCAAACAAGTACTTTGCAAGTGTGACAAATCCACCCTGTGCATCTTCAAGCTCTGCGCTCGAGGGCATTGAACCAAGACTCTGAGTGATTTTTTTCAAAGTTGCAAACTTGCCTGCGTGTTTTCCACTAACCACGTAACATTTTGCACCTTCAACAAATTCTATTTGAGTTTGTAATTTGAATTGAGGAATAGACATCTTCAGAGTTGAACCAACTTTCACATTATTGTCTGCAATTAAGTTCCTGCCATCGTGCAAAGTTAAAACAATCTTTGCTTTGGGAGCAGTTTTCTTTGATACAACTTTACAATATTTAATCAAAGATTGCGGTTCACTTATTTCTTTTGCACATAGATGCCCATTAATTATTTGCATTCGATAAGACTTTTGCATTTTTGGAATTGAGATGATATCCAAAAGACCAACTGGACGTTTGTAGTCAGTTATAGGCTTACCATCAACAAGAACCATTTTTTGATTAAGAACCTTTTTCACTTCTTTAAGATCAGTGCACAAAGAAATTTGTTCACGCAATAAATTTGAGAGAGGGACGCTCAAAGTTCTGGCATGAGGACCTGGAACTGACGTTGTGATAAACGTAGTTGCCTTTCTTTGCTTCACAGGCAAATTTCTGCCAAGTGAAATTCTTTTTGTATGAGCTGAAAAACCTTTTTTTGCCATAAAAATCACAATCATAAACTAACTTTTATTTTGAGAAACTTTTGCATTCTGCACAGAAGAGCTTGCCTTTGCACAACGTGCAAGAATTGCTTTTCTATCTTTAGTGGTAAAATCACCATCAATTATTTGTATGTTCGATGGATCAAACGGTATAAGCTTTTGTTGACCACGTGCATTTAATCTAGACACGCCTTCAACAAATACCTTGAGTTTTGAGTAGTCTGCACTAAGAACTTTACCTTCTTTTTTCTTGAATGAACCAGTAGTGATTTTTACTTTATCACCTTTTTTCACAAGAATATTGCGAAGTTTTGTGCCCAATTTTGTTTTTAACGCCGATGCTATATTTGCATGCATGAGTTTTTTTCGTGTATGCATTGGAGCATCGCGACGAGCATTTCTTTGTTTTTTTGGTTGAATTGATTTTTTCATCTAAAAGCACCTACACAACAGATGGAGCGATTGTCGCCACTTTAGGAAAACGTTCTGAGACTTCACGAGCAATTGCCCCTTTTATCTCTGTCCCTACTGGAAGACCATCATCCCCGATTATAACTGCGGCATTATCCTCAAAACATATACGCATTCCATTTGGACGCAAATAGGGTTGTTTCTGTCTGACCACTACAGCGGTTAAGACTTTTCCCTTTTTTGAGGAATGACCTTTCTTTACTGCAACAATAACGACATCTCCAACTCCGGCCTTTGGATTTGCACCATGTTTTGCTTTTGTACCTTTTACGCCGATTATTTGAACTATTTTAGCACCAGAATTATCATTGCATACAAGGCGCGCACCGACAGGCAATGATTTTATTATTGAAGATCCAAGACCCTTCATACATATACACCTTATTTTTAATTATCTTCTTGCACATGTTTGTGCGCATCTGTAGTTTGATTTGATTCATCAGATTTGTGATGTAAACGCTCAGACGCCCCGCCGTGTTTTCTTATGTGCGAAGCCTGCGATTCATCACGTGATTTCACTTGACCAGGAATAATATGACCATGACCTTTTTTGAGTATTTTAGAAACTATCCATGCTTTTGTTTTTGATATTTTTCTGCATTCTGCAATCTCTACAAGATCCCCGATTTTTGCATCAATTCCATCTGGATTATGAGCGGCAATTTTTGATATTTTGCGCGCATAACGACGATATTTTGGAACATAAGTTACTAGATCACGTTGCACAGTGACTGTTTTTTTTCGTCTATCAGATACAACGATACCTTGAACAGTAAATCCTCTTTTTGAGATTTTTCTTTTATTTGAATCTATTGTCATGAAACCACTTTTTTATACAATTTTTTGGTTCTGTCTTCAGGGCGAAATATTGCTTTATCAAGTTCAAGAATTTTATTTGAATCAAGAACCCAAGCACAGGCGCCCTTTTTTTGAACCATTTTTCTAACATTATTTGAATTAAGAACTGAAATGGTCCTCAAAGTTTCATTCACTATTTCGCCTTCAATTCCAACATCATTTGAATTTGATGAGCTAATAATTTTCACTTTCAGACCAATCCATTCCTCAATCATTATCACATCCATATTTATCCCGCATCTAGCGCCCCAAACCAGGGATAACTGTTATTGAATCAGGCGAATATCCAAGCCCGACAAGCAAGTTTTTTATTTTTGCTAAATGATTTCCCTGAAGAATCACAAGCCCATCTTTCACAGTTCCACCACATGCGAGTTTATTTTTCAACTCTTTTGCGGTTTCTAGAAGCTTGTCTTTATCAAGACCTTCGATAACTGTGACTAGCTTTTTGAATCTTTTTTTTGTTGCATACACTCGAAGCCTTATGTCTTCTTTTTCTATTGCATCGGAAATTATTTCCTTCATCAGGTCGTCTTGCCCGAAGATATTACCCACTACTTTTCACCTCAGTTTTACTTACCATTTTTGTCTGTGACTTATCAGTTTGATTAATATCAGATTTGCTTGATGCCAATGTAAGAATTCTTGCAATTGTTCGTCGTATTTGTTTTATTTTGCCAGAATTTTGTGAACGGCCACCAGATGCAACTGCACCCGTTTGTGAATTTAGTTCACGGCGCAACTCAAACAGTTTAGTTTCAAGCTCGCTCAAAGACATTTTGTAGAGTTCTGATTTTTTTATTATTGCCATGAAAATTACCTTCTCTTTTTAGGCATCGGCGCCTTTTTTTCAGTATCTACTATTGGTTCAACAATGGAAGGGTCAGATGCTTTTGAGCCCTTTTTTGAATAACCCATAGGTTGATCCGAAGATACATCTTCTGCACTTGAAATAATCTTTGGAATCTGCACTGGTTTTGATTGTTGTTTGTCTGGGAATTTTGTTCCAGGCATAACTATTTTTACTAAAACTCCAATTGCACCTGCTTTTGGATATGCAGTAACATGTGAAAATTTGACAAGTCTTGCAGGCTCACCTGCTTTTGGCATATAGCCTGCAAAAACACGCAGTGATTTTGAACGACCACCTTTTGCAGCTAATTTACCGGACGCAACAATTTCTCCACCTAATGCACCCGCAGACATTATATCTCTTAGAGAAGAATGTAAAATTGCACGTGGCTTTTTGCCCATTTCTATAAATCTGCAAACCTTTTTTGCAATTAATCTTGGCTCAAGAGTTGGATTTTTGGATTCGCTAACTGAAATTTGCGGATTCTCAATTTTGAATTTTGATGAGATCGCATCGGTTAGATCACGAATAGTTTTTCCTTTTTTACCAATGACACGACCAGGATTTGTAACTTCCACACCGATACGCGTAACCATAGGAGTTCGCTGTATATCAACATGAGTAAATCCTGCACGATCAAGTTCAGTCTCCAAGTATTTTGAAACTTGTTGTCTGACAATTGCTTCTTCTACAAATTTCTTCTCTATTCCCACGATATCACAACCTTAATTTTTTGCATTTGATGATTTTTTATCTGAAGATTTATCAGTTACCTCTTGCTTTTTTTGTTCGGCTAAAACATCAGACATTTTCTTTTTTGTAGTTGTTGCTTGAGAATTTGCAACTGCGCTCTTTTCATCTGTTTTTGCTACAACGTCTTTTTTTGAGGTTTCAGCTTTTGCAACTGCGCTCTTTTCATCTGTTTTTGCTACAACGTCTTTTTTTGAGGTTT
>CAZHIX010000008.1:21374-23180 GCA_964532715.1 Microcaldota archaeon
CAGTTTTTGCAACTGCAGTTTTTGTATCAGCCGACTTTGAATCAACATTGACTTGTTCTGATTTTTGTTTGGCTTGTTCCTCTGCTTTTTTCTTTGCTTCTTGCAATGCTTTTTCTTTTGCCTCTTTTTTAGCTTTTAATTCAGCCTTCTTTTTAAGATTCTCTTCTGTCTGAAGCTCACGAACAACAATTTCCACAAACGCAGTTTCATAGTTTTGGCGCATACGTCTTCCTTTTGGAGACAAACGACCATAAACCAGTTGCTTATTTGCACATACATGGACTATTTTGCAATCACCAAGACCTTTTGATTCGGCGTTTGCAATTGCATTTTTGAGTACACCCAAAACAATATTTATAGACTTTATTGGGTAACCTCCTTTTTTTCCACCAAGCTCATGTAAATGACCGCGATGTTTGTTGTGTCTGAAATATCTTATAGGTCTTTTCTTATCAAAGGCCTCTTGAAGATACTCAACTGCCTTATCTGCACGTCTGCCATTTATATTTGAACAAACATTGCATAAATCTCGATAGCTGGCATTCACACCATCTAAGCGAGCATATGCAAGTTGCTCTGGATTCTGAGTTTTTTGAAATGCGTATGCCATAAAAATACCCTACTTGAGCGGAATAAATTTGGAACCTCTTGTAGCACCAATACCTGGACCAGAGTGAATAACACGGCCAGTTGAATGTGCAAAATCTCCAAGTCTGTATCCGATTTTATCAACAGTAACCTCAAATTCTTTGAATTCTTTTCCATTGTGGACTGCAAACTTCATCCCAATCCAAGATGGAAGAATTGGCGCATCTCGCACATGTGTACGAATTGCTTTTGAAACTTTTGCTTTCTTTTTGTCAGAAGCTTTTTTTATCAACTTTTTTAATCTGACATTTTTTCCTTCAAGCGCACGCTTTATTGCACGTCTTGCTCTTGAAGTGATAAGAGGAAGGGACTCCTCAATAGATAAAGTTTCTAACTCCGCACTTGTTAGTCCCCTGTATTTTTCAATTCTTGCCATTTATTCACCTTATACTACCTTCGTCTTTCTTCGTCCTGTAGATTTAGCGGCGATATGACCGACTTTTCTTCCAGGTGACGCTCCTCTTGAAGTGGCTGAACCACGACCGATATGGTGCTGTTTGCCTCCAAACGGATGTGAATATGGACACATCTTTACACCTCTGTTCACTGGCCATTTTCTGTTTTGTGCATGTTTTTTGTAAAAATTAACTCCTGCTTTTAGAAGAGGCATTTCCAATCTACCTCCTCCGCAAAGAACTCCAACTTGAGCTCTGCAAGATGATGAAAGTTCAACTGTTTTTTTTGATGGAAGTTTCACATATGCGCGCTCACCTTCTTTTGAAACCAAAACCGCATATGAGCCCGGAGCACGAACAATTTTTCCACCATCACCAGGTATGAACTCTACGTTGAATACGAACATACCTTCAGGAATGCTTGAGAGTGGTAATATGCAACCACGTGCAACAGGAGCATCTACACCTGCAAATATTTCATCCCCAACTGCAATTCCTTCAGGCGCTGGAAGGGCAACGTCATCACCATTTACAAAGTGAACGTGCATTAAAATCGTTTGATGTGCAGGATCATCTATGAAATCCATGACTGCACCACGTATTTTCCCTTGTTTTTCAACATCATCTAATGGACGATATGAAATTTTTGCTTTGTAACGATGAGAAGGTGCCTTATATGCAAAAGAACCCTTCCCACGTCTTTGCTGTTTTAGTAGCTTTCCCATAAGATCACGATTAAATTATCTTTAGTTGAGCAGCGATG
>CAZHIX010000008.1:23190-27585 GCA_964532715.1 Microcaldota archaeon
TCTGCTTTTCCTTGTTTGAGTTTTATGTACGCGTGCTTTTTTCCATGTAAAGTAATTTTTGTGTTTATGCGCCCGGCTTTAACCTTGAATAACGCTTCAACTTCCTCGCGTATTTGTTGCTTTGTAGCATCCGTCTTAACCACAAATGTGAGCTGATTTGCAAACTCTATAGATGCAACCGCTTTTTCAGTAGTTATTGGATACAATAAAATACTGCCTGATTTGAAATCATGTGTCATAAAAATCATCTCTTTGAGATTTGCTCAAGTGCATCTTTTGTATATGCAGTGAGTCTACCTGCAAATGTCCCGGGAGCTAAATCAATTACTCTTAGTTTAGATGCACTGACTACATCAAACCCGGCCAAGTTTCTTGTGGCCTTCGCAAGATTTGATTTTTGTACATCAGAAACAACCAACAATGCACTGCGAGGATATTTCATTTTTGGACGTCTTGAACCAACACCGCTTCTTCGTTTTGCATTGCAAGCACGTTTCATATCATCGGAAAGACCAATTGTTTCAAACATCTTTTTTGCCTCAGAAGTCTTTTGAATTGAAATTGCAGAGTTGTCAAGAATTATTGGAAATTGCATTTTTTCACTCACACGATGGCCACGAGCGATTACTAATTTTGTATCAGCAGTTGCAGAAATTGCAGAATGAAGAGCCTTTTGATATTCTTTTTTATTAATTTGCTCAACAATAATTTTCTCTGCTTTTGGAGGATGCGCACGTCTTCCTTTTACAGACGATGGAATTCGTCTTACTTTTCCGTGTTTTCCTTTTGGTTGAACTTCTCTTGGAAGCATTGCGCCTCCTTGATTTTTCAATGATCCGTAGTCGTCTTTTCGTCCGCGATATTTTGCAGACGTTTTCATACCTGCCCAAACATCATTACCTTTTGGTTGATATTGTTTTGTTTGATCAGATATTGATGCACGTTTTATCAAATCAACTCTGAGCGGTTCACTAAATACTGCAGGCAGTTGGATGTCAGACATCTTTTTGCCATCAGAGGAGTATATTGGTACATTTACCATAAAAATTACCTGTTTTTAGTCTCCGTTGAAACTGAGATTATTTGCAACGGTTTTGCTTCCTTTTTTCTTTGAGCTTTTCTAAATCGGATAAGCCTCTTTTGGGGTCCTCCCAAAGAACCCAGAATCAATAGACAATTATTTTTCACAACACCATAATGTGGAAAACCGCCCTTTGGATTTACGGTTGATGGATCTGTAATTTTCAGAACACGTTTGTTTAAATCGTGACGATTTTGATAACCCATTTGACCAGCCATTGGAACTGTGTGGTGAACACCATGTGCACCAAAGGCACCCATGTTTCCAAGGTGACGAACTTTTCCCGTAGATTTTGGCCTTTGTGTTGCAATCCCAAATCGTTTTACTGCACCTTGCCAACCTTTTCCTTTTGTAACCGAAAATGAATCAAGAAACTCCCCATCTTTTATTACATCAGAGACTTTGAAAGTCTTGCCAAGGACTGACTGAGCATACTTGAATTTTTCTTCAACGTTTTTTCCACCTACGCCAATCATCATGCGTTCAATGTGTTTTTTACCAAAACCACAATTAGATGGAGAAGTATAAGCAAGAACGTATATATCATCAGAATCTTTAGCAATTATTTGTTTTTTGCTATCATTCTTTTTTATTTTTAAATCTTTGAGAATTTTTGCATCCGTACATAATTGATCGGCGACTACCTGACCATTTTTCATTGCACGAACTGCATATACGACCATATCCGGAACTTCCACTACAGTTGCTCCACGATAAACTTCTGTATTTTTTGTTGGGGCATTTGAATCATCTACATAACAAACAGTAGTCATGCCTGCTTTGTAGCCTGCGAATCCCAAAAGACCTGGCTCATCTCGGCTTGACCAGAAATTTATTCTTGGTACTTGAGAATCTGCCCTTTTTCTTGGATTATACGCCAAAGACCCTCGTCTTGGCCGATTGTGTTTTGCCATTTTTTCACCTATACACCAAAGCCAATTTTCTAATGCGCATGATAAATCATTGGCGCACGTGTGCAAGTCTAATGCCTGCACGGACTAAAATTGCTGTGGAAATTTTTGCAAGCCCAATCCCTTTATTCAAGGAACGGATTTCTTGCTACTACGATTCTCAAAGAAATACAAACCATTAAAGATTGAATTCATTGAGAGTATCGCCCCTAAAATAAAGAGACGTGCAATAAGTATGATTACAAATATTTAAAAGCATTTGTAAGTTCACAGACGTTTTGCATGCATTTTAGACCAATTTGAAACACAACAAAACAAAGAAACGACAGAACAGGTGAGAACAGAAAATACACAAGAAACAAATCAGGAAGAACAAAAAAGTAAACAACAAGAATTAAATGAAAAATATAGGAAATGAATCCTCAAACAAATCAAAATAAGAATAGGGTGTTGCATAATTAAACGCAAAATTTAATCAAGTTCAGTTCGTGAATTTGTACAAAAATTGTTGTTTTCCAAAAAAAGGGTGGCTCAGAGATAAAACGCAACACCCTAAATAAGAAAAAACATCACAAAAACAAATATAAGAATAAACAAAAAAAACAAAAATTAAATTATGTGATATTTGAAATCAACCAAATATTGCGCCCATTCCTTGCTCTGCACCAGTCTCTTCATCTTCAATAACTGCAATGACTTTTTTCGCAATCTCTTCGGTACTCTTTGTTGCAAGACCTTCAAGTTTTGCATTTACAAAAGGCTCATAATCATCTGAACCTCTGAATAGAACATAAACTTTTTTTTCATCACAACCGACTTGAACCCCGTCTTTTAGTTTGTATCCAAGTCTTGAAAATGATTTTTTGTCGTCTTGAGTTAAACCATAAGGATCGTTTTCAAGTAGCTTGACAAATTCGTCTTTTTTTGCGATATCGCATTCATACACACTTTTCATTTAATTCACCTAAAATTAATTTTGATATAATCAATCTCTATACTCATTTATTAATAACACAATTGCAACTGCAAGAATAGCAAGTGGCCCGATATTAAACGATAATTGCACATAACCAAAATCACTTGCCATCCAAATAATTGAAAACAACCCTACTACAAGCGCCGGCCATATAAGTCGTTTATTGTTTTTCTTCAAACCGGTTTTAACGACACAGGTGCTTGTCTTTTGAATTTCAACCATATCAAGCACCTGTTTTTTTTATGCTTATAGATATTGCCTTTGAATCTATTTCCCAATCTTTTTGAATATCGGGTTTTTCAATTGCAGTTTGCGATAAAGTACAATTTGCAACCTTTTGAATGTTGGAGCAATCGCTCAGAGTTTTTAGAAGAGTCTGATCTGCATTTACGTACACAGATATTTTGTCAGTGTTTGTAAGTTCAAGTTCTTTTCGCATTGATTGTATTCTTCTTAATATTTCGCGTTGCATACCAAGTGAGTATATTTCATCATCTACTTTGCTACACACGTAAACAACTGAGCCGTCTAATTGCACAAACGCATAATCATCACATGTTTGAACAACTTCAATCAGAGTTTCATCAATTTCATATTTTCCTTCAAGCAAGAACGGTTTGTTTTTTAATCCATCAATTAACTTTTTTGGATCAGTAGTCTTTAGTAGATTTAGAACATGCCCGCTTTCGTTTTTGAATTTTGCTCCGACTTTTGACTGTTTTATATTAACTTCAAAACGCAAGTCAGGTGCACCTATTTTTACTTCAAGCACATTTGCCATTGCACAAAGAAAATCGCTTCCTTGTTCCAGCGCAGTTTTTATATTAACTGAATCGGTTTGCACTAGCATTTGTTTTGCTGGCCAACGAAGTTTTAAATTGGCCTTTGTGCGTGCATTAAAAGACGCATTTAATAAAGAGCGCAATATTTCCATATTTGATTCAAGCATTGCATCTTTGAATTTTACTTTTGATTGTGGCCAACTAAGAAAACTAATTGATTCTTCACCGACGTGTTCTTTATATATGCTCAAATAAAGATGTTCTGCAACAAATGGACAATAAGGAGATAATAATTGCACACAAGATAAAAGACAGTCATAAAGAACCTGCATGCCTATTTGAACATTATTTTCATCGTTTATTCTTTGCTTTAGACGTTTTATATAAAAGCGAGATATATCTTCAACCAGAAAATTTCGCAATGCACTTATACCACCAAAGGGCTCAAAATTTTCAAATGATGCACTTACCTTTTCAATTACACTTTGTGTTTTTGACATAAGCCATTTATCTTCCAATTCAAGTTTTGAAGATTCGATGTCGCAGGGTGCATGAACATAAAATCTTTGCATCCAAACGCCAAGATTTAACAAAATATCTATTGAACGACTTGCTTCGTCAAGTTGAACGTATGAGAATTTCAGA
>CAZHIX010000009.1:0-27371 GCA_964532715.1 Microcaldota archaeon
ATGTCGGGTCTCGCATTACTGTATTTTGAGATTTCATGTCTGCCTTATATCTTAAAATCGCCTGTCCTGCTTTATAGTCTCCATCTATCATTTTTTTGAATTCAGATGCATTTTCTTCTGCAAGTCTTGCCGAACAATCACAGCGTATCATTTTTTCTCTCAAATTTTTAATTTGCTCCTGTGTGCATGTGCAAACATACGCTTTTGAGTACATTATAAGCTCTTGAGCGTATTGATAAAATTTCTGCATATAATCTGAAGAGTATGTAATCTCACCTGTCCATTCAACTCCAAGCCATTTTAAATTTTCAATAATCCCATCAACAAACTCTTGTTTTGCTTTTTGTGGATTTGTATCGTCCATTCTAAGTCTCATCGCCCCTGCATGTTCGTGTGCCGAGCAATAATTTAAAAAAATAGCCTTTGCATGTCCTATGTGAAGATGTCCAGATGGTTCTGGTGGAAATCTGGTTATTACTCTTTCATTTTTTTCATTTTGTATCAAAAATTGCTTTTTAGGTAGGTCATTTTTTTGTTCAAAAGAATAGTTTTTAAGTTCTATTTCTATCTGCTCTTTTGACATTGCATTTACTTTTTCAACCTGTTCTTTTATCAATTCAATTATTGTTCTTGCGTTTTTTCTTTCTTGTGTAAATTCACCAAGAACTTTACTCATAATCTTTGCACTATCTGCGCTACCATAATCAAATGCATTTTTTAGTGTGTATTTTTTTATACATTCAATAATTTTTTCATTCATAAAATCACTATTTGTCTATTTTGCGCCCGTTCTATGTAAAATCATACGGTTATTCTTTGATTATTGTATCTTCAAAAAAAATTTCATCGATCTCTTTTCTTATTTCACTATCTTTTAGTTTATTTACTTCAAGACAAACTTTTCGTATTTCATCCATCAATTCTTTTCTTTGTTTTGCAAGTTTTGGAAATTCTAAAAGAACATGTTCTATTACTTTATTTGGTATTGCAAATCTAAATTGCGCTGCACATTTTAGAGACCATCTTCTCATACTCATATAAAGCGCTTCATTAACTTTCATACAACCATCTTGATTTTTATTCACCTTATACTTGTGTTTACTACGTTTCAATTTATTTATCCGATCCAGTCTCTCAAATATAATGGCTTGGGCGGGTATTATCTGTTTTTGATGCATCTATGCTTCTTTGTGCATATCTTTGTGCATCAATTCCTCTCATTTTCATATGATGTTCTGTCTGCATCCCAATTATTATTGGAGCACGCTTTAGCTGTTCAACATTTTTTGCACCACATAAAAACATGCATGTTTGTATTTGTTTTTTCCACATCTGTATTTGTTGATCTAAATCTTTTGCTCTCAAAAATGCCAATGCACTTGCGCCTAAACTTGCTCCAAGTGATATTGACTTTGCAATGTCAATTCCACTTCTTATGCCTCCACTTGCTATGCACTTTCCAAATTGAGCGCACTCGCTAATTGCAATCGCTGTGGGGTATCCCCATTCTTCAAAACCAATGGTTTTTCCACCTCGTGCATACTCAACTTTTGACCAAGATGTGCCACCCATACCCGAAACATCTACGTATTTTGCTCCAGACTCAAATATTTTCTTTGCGCATTGAGCGTTTATTCCTGTTCCTGTTTCTTTTACTATTATGGGTTTTTTTGATTTTTTGCAAATCTTTTTTATATTCTGTATAACTTGACTGTAATTTGTTTCTCCTTCAGGCTGAATTGCTTCTTGAAGTGCATTTAGATGAATCGCAAGCGCGTCTGCATCTAATTTTTCAACCATGTCTAAAATTTGTTCAACTTCGTATTGACCAATCTGAACTGCACCTATATTTGCAACTATTGGTGAATCTGGGCATATACTTCTAACATCATACGTGTCAATTTTTTTACTATCTTCAAGTATCGGTCTGCAAGATCCCAAACCAAATGCGATATTTTGAGTTTTTGCGCTATGCGCAAGTTTTGTGTTTATTTCTTTTGCTCTTTGCGTTCCACCAGTCATCGCGCTAATCATTATCGGCGCGCTTATTTTTTTACCCAAAAATTCACATTCGCAATCAATTTCTTTCATGTCAATTTGAGGTAGTGCATTATGTACGAACATAATATCGTCAAAACCAGTCTTATTTTTATATTGAACATCAAGTTGCTCACATATATCTATATGTGCATCTTTTCTTTTCTCAAGTGTGTTTGTCATGTATTCTTTACTCAAAATTAGTTTAAAATCATGTCTAAACAAATGCCATGCTTGCATAAGCCACAACTTGACTATCGTCTGTACCACTTTGTTTTGCCGAATTTGTGTATCTAAGTAGTATCGCCTTTTTTTTAGCACATAGCTTTGCATATTCAATCGCGCATATTATCGGGCCAACTCCACAAATACTAAGTTCATTTTGCAAGACTTCTCTGTAAAACTCATCAGAATTGAGCTGTTTTATATATTCAATGGGCATTTTATCCATTTTTTGTGCAGTTTGAGCACTCTGGTAATGAGTAAAATCACTTGATGCCAGAAATGTTATGTTTCTATCTTTAAATTCATCTTTTTTACTTGCCTCAAATATCGCCTTTGCAATTTGTACGCATACTTGTTTTTGTCCCAATCCAATACATATAGGTATTATTTTTGCATTTGGGTTTATTCGTTGAATAAACGGAAGCATCACTTCAATACAATGTTCACGTAGGTGTGCCACCTCATTTTTCTCAATTATAGTATTACTTTTTATTATCTGTGCCGCAAGTCTCAAATCCACGCTCAAGTTTCCAAGCGGAGTTTTCCAATCATCAAATGATATACTCACTGGTTTTCCAAGACCTGTGTGGTTTGGGCCAATTATGATTACTGTAGCATCTTTTTTCTCTATTTGTTTTTTTAATGCACGAAATGTTAATGCAGCTGTCGCACCACTATAAACATATCCAGCGTGAGGTGCAATCGCTATTTGTGCGTCTATACTCACTTCTTTTTCTGCATCACTCAAAAACAAATCTACTTGTCTTCTAAGCGTTTGTTCAGATTGCGGATAAAATCCCATAACTCCAATTGGGTATCTCATGGTAATATCATCTGCTCTCAACAATTAAAACATTGTAGGCAACTGATTTAGGTTGATTGCCTCTAAACAATATCTTACCCATACCCTAATTTTAGTAAACCAAAATCGTGTATTTATTTATATATATTTGGGCAAGAAGCACTATCATATATGGCAATATTACAAGCGAATTAAATATCATTACTGCCCACTGTCCAACTATTCTTGGTATAAATGAAAACACATCTACTATTGTCAAAAATATCAAATCCACCAAAGAAAGCAAAAGCAGGGCAACTACCATCCACTGTAAAATCACAATCGGTTTTGAGATTATCATTTTGACACTTCTTTGCATTGCTATGAAACTTCTTACTTCATCAATAACCATTGCAGTTGGGAAAAATAGCATTGCAAATCCAATAGTTATATTCGCTAGAGGCACTATTATTCCTCTGGCTGGATTGTCGTATGTGTAAATCTGTATAAGTAAAAACAGTATCATCGCAATTATGTATGCCACAAATACTGAATTAGTCCAGTGTGCAATAGATTTTAGATTATCAACACTCAATCTCTTCATAGTTCTCTGTCTTTTTATGACCATATTTATCGCAACTACTGCAAAACTCATCAAATAAACTGAAATTAAAACTGAAACTATCATCACAATCGCTGCAACATTGTCCAAATCAACTATATTGTCTGTTCTAAGGTATACTCCTCCAAGTGCGATGTATGATGGCATTCCTACAAAAAGCGGAATCATGAGTCCAAAAAGACCTGGAATAGATGCAAGTATTATCAAACCAAAATTTTTGAAATACATCTGCATTGTGTATTTCATTATAGTGTTTTTCACTTTTTCATTTTTCATGTGTCATTTACAATGCTATAAAATAAAAAGCCATTTTTTTACATAATAATATATATGCTCTAACTATCTTCTAAATTTGTATGGATGGTTTATAAAAACTCGTAATCAAAGCAAGTTTGCTGTTCGTTATATGAATTTTAATAGGTAGTTTTATGTCTGTGAAAAAATTTTCTCAAGAAAACGCACTTATACTTACATTAATTTTTTCAGCTATTGCAGTTATTGCATCTTATATAAGTATCTCTAAAGTCTGGGGAGCTGAAGGTCAATCATTTACTTTGTTTGAATTTTTAGGTCCAATCCCCGCGTTAATACTTGGTCCATTTCTTGGAATAATATCGCTTCTAATTGCAAAAGTTGCAACTGTTGTTTATTCTCAAACTCCTCTTGATTTCATAGTTCTTCTAAGATTTCTGCCCGTTCTTTTCGGTGCTTATTATTTTGCCATATATAAAAACAATATTTTGCAATCTCGCATTTTTGGAATTTTAATTCCTATAATCTGTATAGTGCTTTTTTGTATCCATCCAGTCGGTTCTCAAGCTTGGATTTATTCTCTTTATTGGTTAATTCCAATTGGATTGACGTTTGTCTCAAAAAAGAATCTTTTTTATCAAAGTGTAAGTACCACATTTATTCAGCATGCAATTGGAAGTGTTATCTGGATCTATTTTGTAAGTCCATTATCTGCACAAGTGTGGTTAAGCTTAATGCCTTTGGTTGCAATTGAGCGTTTGATTTTTGCTATAGGTATATGCTTGAGTTATCTTGGGTCTATAAAAGTACTAAGTTTGGCGCATGCATTCTCGACTCACAATTTTCAAATGACAAGTCCTCATATCTTCAAGCCAAAAAAAGATGACCGATCTAAGGTTTAATCCTTTACTATCATTGTGTAATAATATATAATGATGCGCGTGAAGTTGCGTTATTAGCGATGATAACTTTGAGGATTAATTTTTTCTAAAATGCTACAGTTGTTACAAAGTTTGTTCTCATTATCAATCATCATCAAATATGTGCAGATATTTCAAAGAGTTGCCTTATGCTATTCTGATATTTTTTCTAAAGCACGTTTATGACACGACCTCATGTTTATAAATTAAGCGTGAGTGCCAATTTCATGGAACCTTATCTATTTGAAGTATCCTCAGAGGCCGGGCGAAAAATAGGTGGCATATATACAGTTGTCAAATCCAAATCTAGATATGTATCCGAACATTTTCCAAACAGATACACATTCATCGGTTTTTACGATGAGCTTTGTTCACACGAAGTAAAACTTATCACTGCTCCATCTGAAATTTCAAAAATATTTGAAGAACTCTCAACTTTTGGAATATATTGTCATTATGGTGTTTGGGTTAGCGCAAATAATACTCCAATAATCTTGATTGATTCAAAACAATTTGCTCATCGTTCTATCCAATACGAAGATGATGGTCAAATTCGTCACGACTTACAAACAAATTATATTCGTTTTATGCTCTGGAAGAATTTTCATATAGATTCACTTATGGATCATTCCTACGATTTTGACGAAAATATCGTTTGGGGCTGGGCCGTTGGCATGCTTCTTGAACGTCTATGTCAGATAAGTCCGTACAAAGATTATGAAAAGATTGCACATTTTCACGAATGGATCAGCTCAAGCGGTCTTCTCTACTCCCGACTTATGGCGCTACCATTAGCAACGGTATTCACTACTCATGCAACTGTGCTTGGTCGTTCTTTGAGTTCTGCAGGTGTTGATGTTCTTCAAAATGCACAAAACTCTCAATTTCCAATTGATTTGTCAAAATCGTATGAGCAAAAAGTTGAGGGTAAACATCAACTTGAAGTAGAAGCATCAAAAAAAGCGCACGTATTTAGCACGGTTTCTCAAACCGTTGCACAAGAAGTACGCTATATTCTTGGTAAATATCCAGACGCAATACTTCTAAATGGGCTTGATTTTGATCATCATGCAAAAGAAAGTCAATTCAAAAACATGTCAAAATATGTGCGAGACGAATTGTTAGAACTTAGCGAATCTGCATTTGCACCCTACTACGATGCACGCTATGATAATGCGTTGCTATTGTTTACTTCGGGTAGATACGAATTTTCAAACAAGGGATTTGACATATACATCAAAGCACTTGCCAAATTAAATCAGAGATTAAAAGAAGAAGGTCAAAAAAAATCAAAACAAGTAATTGCATTTTTGTTTACTCCGTCTTCTACTCGCGGTCCAAAACTTTCTGCAATTAAAAATTATCTTTTATTAGATAAAATAAACGAAGTCATAAATTCAGTAGATTCTAAAAACTCAAAAAAGCATTATATTGGTATAAGCGATAAAATAGACGACGTTCTAAGCGATAGTATAAAAAACGACTTGAAAATAATGCGAAACGGATTGATAAAAGAATCACAAAATCCTCCTATATGTTTATACGAACTAAATTACTCAAATGACGATGTAATAAATACCTGTCTTGCATGCGGGCTTGATAATTCTGCCAGTAATCCTGTGAAAATTCTGTTTTATCCAACATATCTAAAACCAAATGATGGTCTTTTGAATATGAGTTATGAGGATACAATCTCTGGGATGGATATGGGAGTTTTCGCATCGCGCTATGAACCGTTTGGGTACACACCTCTTGAAGCAGGGATAAAACGCTTGATGTCTGTATCTACTGATTTTTCAGGATTTGGGCGGTATTTGCAATCAAAAACAGATTTGTCTAATAGAGGTGTGAAAATACTACCGCTATCTCTTGGAGTTGAGTCAGCGATAAATAGCCTTGCCGATTTTCTATATGAAGTTTATATCTGTCAGCCTTCCGAAATTGAACAAAAAAAAGACGATTCATACTCTTTAATGCAAATGTTTGATTGGAAAGATCTCATATCAAATTATCTTCAAGCCTATGATTTAGCTCTCAAACGTGCATTTACTAATGATGTACAAGAAGACTCTTCATCTGTTCATAGAATACATTCAAATTCAGTTTTAGAAAAAGATGAGCAATCCGGTTCGTTTGTTATGCAAAATAATTCAGAACATATTTCATCTAATGATAAGAAATCTTCTTTGCAATCTGTGGGTTCTAAATCAGATTTAAACTCAAACTCCGGTTCATCAGGTACCTCAAAATCAATTGTAGTTTCACCTCATCATCCTCTTGCACAGGTGAACAATAAAGTTTCTATTGCCATAACCAATAAGAGTCCAATTTTACAGATGTTAAAAAAACTTGAAGATGAAGCACAATCCGTTTCTGATACTGATTCTTTAGTCAGTACTAAAAAGTCAAAGAAAGTTGTTTCAAAACCACTATCTTTAGTTTCAAAAAGAAATCAAAAATCAAATCATAAGCGCAACTGTTCGAGCAAATCAAACTCGCATGTCAAATCAATTTCATCTCGCAAATTAAGATTGTCAAGTAAATCTAATTTGTCAAATAAAACAACCCGTTCAAAGGAATCAAAGTCATCAAATAATTCAAAATTTTCAAATAAAAAAAAGGTACCAAATAAATCAAATGTATTATCAAACAAAGCAAAATTCTCAAATAAAAAAAAGGTGTCAACTAAATCAAAATCATCAAACAAATCAAAAAAATCAAATAACCGAAATGTACTAAACAAATTACAATCGTCAAATAAGACAAAATCGTATAAAAAATTTAATTCACAAAGCAACGTTTCTCAGCGTAAAAGCAGTGTTAAAAACAAAAAGTACGCGCCAATCAAATCGTCAAGGAAAAAACCTCACAGTATCAAAAAGAAATAACCTAAAAACAAAAATCAACATCGAAATCAAAATCAAACGGAAATAGCAAAAAAACAAAACGCAACACCCAAGTCTAAATCTATTAAAAATCAAACAGAGTCTAAACTACGTGCTAACTATAGATACTAATTATTGATGTTAAGCATAGACGTTAAATATAGATGTAAACTATGGCTGTTAAATATAGACGTTAAATATAGACGTTAAATATAGACGTTAAATATAGATGTAAACTATAGATACTAAATATGTACGATATCTGTTTTTAATCTAAAAACATATATTTCTACTATAAAAAACATTATAATTATATGGTTGCCATATTACTATCGCATATCTTTAGGTGTTATTATGAAAATGATGAATTCAAACAATGTAAAAAAAGCTCTGTTAACAACTGCTGTAGTGAGCACTCTATTGTTCAGTTCTTGTAATGATAAAACTGTGTTTGAAAAAAATCTTGAGAAAAACTCTAAACGAGCAGTAGGTCTTGTAGAAGTTTCTGCAAAAGTAAAATCCATCAGCTCAATGTTAAAAAAAGAGAATGTTATTCGCAAGGATTTAATTGTCATATCCTTGAATCCAAATAGGGGCGATCCGCTTGGTTTGTTTGGTAATGAATTAAAAGCACAGTTCAATAGCATATTTGGTATGTTTGATCGCTTTGATAAAGAAAATGAAAATATATTGGGAAACTTTTCTATCATGCGCGAGACTAAACCAATTTCTACTTCAAATTTTGGTGAGGTTAGTATTGATGATATAATATCGATAAAAAAAATTAGTATCGGATCAATAGTGCGTGTTGTTACAAACGATAAAAATACTCCTGTGGTTATGGGTGAGTTGGTAACTTTCTCCTCTACTTTAAACCAAGTGTTTAATCCTTATGGTAAAACAAGCATATTTGTGAAAGTTGATACTGATATAGTAAAAATAGAAACCACAAATATCAAACAAATTGATGCGTTCTAACCAACCACAGGTCATCTCCATCGAATGTTATTTTCTTCTATTTTTTTATTTATTTTTGTTTTTCCTATATTCTATCTGCCAATTCCCAATCTGTTTGAAAAACGTCAATAAATTCTTTTACAATATTTCCTTGCAATATGACTGATGCTTCTCTATTTTCTAAAAGTGCAGATTTTGAAAAATTTGTTGAACCTACAAACACCGTTTTATCATCTACTATCATCATTTTTGTATGTGTCAGCTTGTATTTTTCAGATGCCCAGCAAACTTCAACTCCGCCCTGTTTTAGTGCATCAACAATTTTCTCTAAATTATAACTCTGAGTTCTTTTTTCTAGAATCACTCTCACATTTACTCCTCTTTTTGAAGCATCTATAAGCTCAAGTGCAATCTGCTCATTTGTGAATACATACATTTGCAAGTCAATACTGGTTTGTGCTTGGTGTATAAGATTAATAACCTCACTTTGTGAATTTGGAGAAAAAACTGCGTGAGCTTCTACAAACGAATTAGAATAAATTGCAGAAAATAAAACAAACCCAAGCACCAAGCAAAAAACTACGCCTGCAAAAAAACTTTTCAATTCAATGAAATTTAAAACTGAGTTTGTATTGGCAATCTTATTTTGACTCTCATTTCTTTTTCTTGTTTGTGCATTTTTTAAACTTGTAATTTTCTGCATCAAAATTCATCTCAAGTTATGTAAGTCTAATTCTTAACATTCATGCTCTTGCTACAACTTCCATTAGTTTTAATAACAACGCTTCTTGAACATAAAGTTTGTTTTGTGATTGTTGCCAAACTACCGATTGTTTGCAATCAAGACACTTCGAAGTTATCTCAACATCTCTATTTGCAGGTAATGGGTGCATAATAATACAATCTTTTTTTGCAAATGCAATCATTTCTGAATCTATCTTGTAATCTCTAAGTTGTTTGTTTTTCACATTTTTTTGCTTTGAATCAAAATCTGTCCATCTGTCTGTGTATACCACGTCTGCTTTTTTTAGAGCACTTCTCAAATCGTGAACTATTTGTACATCACTAAACTTTTTTGCTTCATCTAAATATTTTTTAGATGGTGCGTATTGTTGTGGGCACGCAATTCTAACTTTCATACCCATTTTTGCGCACGCAACAATAATGGAATTTGCAATATTTTTTTGTGCATTTCCAACATAGCAAAAAACATTGTCGTGTCCTATTTTACCATTTTCACTCATCGTAAATATGTCCGCTAATGCCTGACATGGATGTTCTTGATTTGTCTGGCCGTTTATAATCGCAGTTTTAGAATACTTTTGAAGTTGCATCAAATCTTCTTGTTCACATAATCTTGCCATAATGCAATCTGCATACCCACATAACGCACGTGCAGTATCTGCAATTGTCTCTTTTTTTGAAGATTGTATCTGCGCAAAATCAAGACTTAGTGCATGTCCTCCAAGTTTATTCATCGCAATATCAAAACTAACTCGTGTTTTAGTGGAAGGTCTTTCAAAAAGCATAATAAGCGTTTTTGTTTCAAGTGATTTTGAATATACTCGTGGGTTGGATTTAATTTTTTGAGCTAAATGAATAAGCTCCTCAATTCCTGCACTTGTTGTATCCAACATAGATAAGAAATTCATTCTTTCACCTTTTTTTCAATCGTGTGTTTGCGCATTTCTATTCATCATATCAATTTCACAAGCCCTCTACCTATCTCATTCAAATCAGAACCAAGTATAGCTCCAGTTTGTCGTATAAACGTAAATGTAATTATGAGCGCAACCATTGGAAAAAACATTGCCTGCATATAGAACATGGGAATAAATGTTCTTGCCTTTGCTAAAAGACCACCAACTTCGTTCTCGTTTGCTTTTGTAGTATAATATGCCCAAACCACCGTTCCCGCATCAATCCCCTCACCAACTTCCTGTATATTCATCGTTGCAGGGGGTACAAAATCTGTGCAAAAACTTACTCCTGGGGATTGTAATGTAATAAGAACCGCAAGACTTATTGGGTAAACTGCAAAAAAACCAAATCCAATAGCAAGTAAAAGCCCGCCTGCGCCTCTACTCATCGGAAAAACTCTTAGCACAAGTCCAAGCTGAATCAAAAGTGGTGCAGTATACTTCATAACCGATAATAATCTAATTTGAAGCCAGTGCAATAATAAAAGTAAATTTATATTTTCCATTAAATACTCAAAAAAACTCGTATAAACTGTGCTGTACCACCCACCAACTGGCTCAACTCCCATAGTCTCTGTTTTTGTTCCTCCCACTATTTTGAAATAAAAATTAATTGAGTAAAGTGTTGAATATATGTTTTGTTCGCATTCAATCATCGTATCTTTCAAAAATGCTTGTATAAACCAATAAGGGTCAAATCTTGTTTTTGGATCTATCCCACCATTAAGTTCACTTGTGTGATATGTTATACTAATCATATCTACCATCAAATTCCAGCTAAACATGATAAGTCCAACACTTGCAAAAACGAGTATATATGTTGCAAGCACTTGCATATATTCTCCTTTAGCCCATGCGCGAAGTGACGGTATATTGAATGCATTAGCTATCATGTGGAGTAAAACTACGATAAAAAAAGAAATGAATCCAATAATCATAATATTTGGACTCCAAGCAACCCAAGAACTTCCTGCACCAAACATCATTTGTATAAGACCTGAGTTTGCTATTACTTCCATATCGCTCATGCTATATCAACCTTGTCAAGTTTGTTAAATCAACCTGTGTTCCAAAAAATTGTGTAAGCTCTCTTGCTATCTCTATATAAACCAAAAAGTTAATCAGTGGGAAAACAACCGCCGCTATTGAATATATAAAAACCAACTGATATGGGTATGATATAGCGTTACCAAGTTCCCATGTCTTTTTTGAAAAAAGATTATCGTGCTTAGTCGGATCTAATTGGGTAAAATATTTTGAAGCCTGTGCAACGTTTTTTGTAGTCATGTTTACTCTACCTGAGCCATCAACACCTGTGTTTTCATACTGCACAAATTGATTAGCAACTTCGTTTGCGTTAACTCTTAGATCAGAATTAGAATTCAGGTTTGTTTGCAAATCTAATTGAGTCTTATCAACATATTTATCATAATCTGCATATTTAAGCGTGCTTAAATCTACCGCTCTAGTTGTATCATCAATAAACGCATCTATTGGTGAAAACAAAACTGCGTCATTCACAACTAATAAAAGTGGATAAAAAAACAGTGATGCTATTGAAAACCCTATTATTGCACCTCCAAATTCTCGTGTAGGCGAAAAGCTTCTAAGTAAAAGTCCAAGTGGTAAAAAGTAATACGGGATAGATACGAAAATAAAATCAAGTAGTCGCATCTGAACCAATACTGCCAAATATGACATTATAAATCCGCTAACTGCAACCAAAAATATATTCATTACTTGATTAAATCCAGATAGAGGTTCAACTGTAAAACCAATCCCCATGGGGCTTGAATTCCAAGTACTTTTGAACAAATATGATAACAAATAATTTATTCCTATCAAGGATTGCATCACAGTGTCCCCTCTATTTTTTACTTTAGTCAAAAATGCCTGTGCACTGCAATATGGTGTAAACTCAGAATAACCTTGCATGTTGCACAATTCTTTTGACTCTTCTACAAGTTCTGTTGATAATTGTGTTGTAGGTCCATACAAAAACGTAGCATCCCAGTGGCACATCCCATAAAGCCATCCTGCAATCAAAATCGCAATTGTCGCAGTAGCAAAAATTTGAAATAATTCAAATCGTGCCCATGCTTCCATTTTATGGTTTCTTGTTGCTTGTGAAAAAAAGTATATAAGACTCACAAAAAACACCATGCCTATAAGTCCCAAAAACGTGAGTGTATACCAATTTCCACCAAGTGCATTTGAAAACGAACTTTCAGTAAGTGAAAGCGGATCAAGCGATGCACAGTAATTTGCAATATCCATAATTCATCCCTAAAATATCTTCTCAAACGCCGACAAATCAATTTCTGTTCCCAAGTATTTTGCAAGTTCTTTTATCACTGTAAGTGTAATAAATATATTAAATAAAGGTACAAGCACTGAAACAATTATTACATAAAATAATATTGAACCCAAAAGTGATAATGAATAAATTGCCACTATACTAAAAATTGTTGATGCAAGATATGAACCTGTAAATGGAGTCATAATTGCAAATAACAATATAGATATTGCCGCACCTTGTCCGTTTAGCACCGTCTCTTCAATATAATGCCACGTTCCATAAATAGAAAGCTTGAAAAAACAGTGATGACTTCCGCCTCCACTTGCCGTGTGCTGTACGCAATCATGATAAGTACTAAATGTTTGCATTTGTGAATTCTGATATATAGCATCTGTTCCTTCAAAATTACCTACTAAATAATTTTCAAGTGCAATCGCATTTATGTTTAGAACAAATGGAAATACGAAATAAAAACCAATTGCCACCGCAATCAACACATTTCCGGCTCTAAAAATTCCAATACTTCTCAAAAAAAGTCCAAGTGGCATCAAAACTGCCAAAAGTCTTGTTTTCACAAATATCAAAAGCCAAAGTTGAACAAACCAAACTCCAACTGCAACTGCTAATGAAGAAACCATTATACCTAATGTATCAAATATGGGTCTGAATGCAGGTGCAAGAGAAAACGAAATACCTATTATCCCTGCAGGTCTAAAGTACGGAGTAATATTTCCAACCATTGACATTACTGCGGTTATTAACGTAAGTGTAGAAAATTCGTATATAATAGTGTTTCTCACACCTTCTGCAAAATCAATGGCGTTATCTATTTGTATAAATCCTGCAAGTCCAAACGAATCTGTAGGCATTTGATTCACTGCAACAAAAAGTGCAGAACAAAGACACAACAATATTAATGATTTCACACAATTTGAAATTAAATTTTTGCTCCATGCTAAAACCCTCGGTCCGAATATTGCGGATAAAATATATCCTATAGCACCTATCGTCGTCACAACAAGTATCGCTAAAAATGATAACCCAATCCAGTCACTATTTGCAGTAGCTACCGAACTTAGACTTCTTGTAGGCATCCAAAAATCATTCACAAACAGAAAATCTGGGAAAATCCAACCGTATAATTCTGCATTTGCAATCTTGACAAATACAATTGCAAAAATAAACGATAGCAGTATTATACCAAATCTTGGTATTTTCAATTTCTGTATTTGGCTCATGTCAATATTCATCTACAACAACCTTGAAAGTCCTGCTATCTCTATATCTCCTCCAAGTGTGGGGGATAGTGTTTTTACTGTGCCAAGTGCAACCATCAAAGAAATAAATGGTGCAACAAGTGAAAATATCAAAAGTTTTGCAACATTATCTATAATTCCATTTTCTCCAAGAAGATATCCACTTGGAACTGCTCTTGCTATTGCACCACCATAACCTTCTAGAAGTCTTTCATGCCAACTTTTTTGTGATATCTCAATAAAATTTGCACTTTGTTCATCTGTCGTTTTTGAGCTAAACATCAAATTCATCGTAATTCTTGCTTTTTGTGAAATTACCAAGTCCCCATCATTATCTACATAAAAAGAATCTGAATAATCTTCTCTAAAGTCATCGGTGCGTGGTTCATTAGTGCATTTGCAAGCATTTGTATCACAATAATATCCTTTTCCATATTGTTCTTTGCACACAAGTGGCGTTCCTTTTTGAGGTGGATTTCTTTGATCCTTTGCAGCTATGTCTTCTCCGCATTCTTCCCAAGGTTCAATCACCCCATTTGCGCATGTTTCTCCTCTATATGTATATGCAGGATATCTTGCGTTATACTCAATTGGTATCTTTTCATAATAGCTATTAGCTGATTTAACTGGCATGACTGCACCTGTATTTGTTGAAATTTCGTATTCCCCTACAAATGTCTGAAGACCTACGCTTGTGGGGTCATCTAAAGAAACTCCCATATCATCAATCCACGGACCTGTAAATGAAAATAATATTGACATCCAAAACACATACATAAATATAAGTACGATATAAAATCCAACTGCAAGCGAAATCAATAAACCCCCAAGTTTTCTTGTGAAATACAATGTTCTAAAGAAAATACCTGATGCAAGAAGATATGGGAAAAATGCAACATGCAACACATCTACTGCAAATTGTTGGGCTCTTACTGTAAGTAAATTTTTCAATAATAAATTAAACATCATGTTCATAGTCTCAATTGCAGGTCCTATTCCTGCAAGTGGTGCAACCGATAATGCGCCTCCTGGGGCAGGTATAGCTTTGAATCCCAATCCAACGCTACTTATCGGATATAAAATAGACATATATCTAATCAACGATGCGCCTTGTCCTTGTGACGATTTTGCAAGTATCTGTAAATAATCCTCAGCCATTCTTACATGGCATGGTTTAGGTGTATCTACATTAGCAAGTTCGCACCTTATATATACGTAATTTTCCCACGCTACTGCGTTTTCACCTGTAGCTATTCCACTAAGTTTTGGTAGTTGCGTGCAAATATATCCTGTTGAACTTATAAGCGCCATTATTGCCACAATTATTACTGCCGAATAACCAAGTTGTATGAGTTCTGATTTTACCCACACTTTTATTTTATCATCCTGCATTAGTGATGCATATATCCAAGAAACAGAGCATATAACTATCCCAATTCCAAATGCGCCATATATCGGAAGTGCCCATGCATCGGTCCACCACATTTTAAATTTTGATTCAATTGCTCTTGAGCCATCACTACTGTCCTTCAATATACACCCAGAGAGTGAAACTAACAAAAGTGCAAATATCAACAACGATATTCTTTTCATATTTTGGTTCAATCTCATATTTTTCACATACTCACATAGGTTTTTTTCATACTTTTAGGTGTATCAGTCCAATGTTTATTCACGTTTTTGCTAATTCTCATCCCTTATTTATTCATTTCTTTTTATTCATATTTATCTATCCATCATATCCACATCTATTCATTCATATTCTGCGAGAAAAATTTAACTCCAGCTTTTATGAATGTAACTACCATTATCATATTTATCGCCGGTAAAAAAACTGCTTGAAAAATAACATAAGATAAATGTGCAGTAAATCCCTTTTTTGCCACGCCTCCATCAATATCAAGAATATCTCTACTAAGGCTTGGCAACATTTCCTCTCCAAGTTTGTTGTAAAAATCCCTATCAAAGTTTTTTTGAGTGAATAAATAATCTTCATTTTGTGATTCAAATCCTGAGCACATATTGTACCCAATATGTTCTTTGTATAAATGATACATTACTTGTGCATTGATTAAATAGCAAAACGGAAGAACAAAATAAAATGCAAGCGCACTTGCAATTAAAAACGATCCTGCATCTCGTGTTGGAGAAAAAAATCTCATCAAAATACCGGCTGGCAATACTATCGTAAGTGCAGTCGCATGAATTATTTGCAATCCAATATTCTGAATAATAAGACTGGATGCAAACGGTGATATAAACATCTGGATTATATCCAAAACTCGCTCAATCACATCAAAACCTGGAAATGTAGGAAATGTAAATCCCCATCCAACTGCTGAAGCATAAAACCGACTTTTCATACCTGCAAGATATTGGCTTGCCATTTTCATCCCCTCAAGTTTCATCGTGGTTGCAGAAGAAACGCAAATAACATCTTGCAAATATTTTTCTGTGATATCAAACATAGATTGCCCAGAGTAGCCTGCTCCAAGTGTAGATATATGTTCCCGAACTATTCCATCCACAACCATCGCAGAACTAAATATAAAAATTCCCCAAACAATTCCAATTACTAACTGATATAACTCGCTTTTAGTATATGCTTCCCATTCTGGAACAGCTGCCAACTTTGACGCCATGTAAACAAGTGATACAAAAAAAGTAATTGTGCATATAGCTATAATAATCAAATTAACAAGTTTTCCATATCCGCCTGAACTATTTGCTTGGCTAAACATGTCTCCTTGCTCAAATCTTGGAATACCACAGAACAATCCTCCTACTAAAACAAACGTCGCAAAGACCGCCAACAAAAGATTTTTTCTCTCCATGTGCATTCACAATTTTTATGTCAATATACACGCTTGCATTACATACCTTACACTATACTCTAAATTTTCTTGCATATTTCATATATTTTACAACAATTTACTCATACCAAATATTCTTGGTTCTCCTCCTATCGCAATACTCAAATCTTTGAAGAATGTAATACTCAATATTATAGTATTTGCCAAGAATAACAAATTAATCACAAACCATTGCATACTTGTAGTAAACATATCCACTATCATCGTGAACAAATACTCCATGGGTAAAACTGGTCCAAGAATTGAACCCCAATTTAGAAAATATTGAATTATCACTGTATTACCACTATTCCACAGACTCTTAATTAAACTTGAGATTTGATCTTCAGGTGCCATATCTTTATACTCTGTTCCATGAACTTCGTCAATAATTATATCCTCTGCTTCTGCAGTTTCTTTATAAAACGGTTTAATATGTTTTTCAAGAAGTTCACGTTCGTATTCTTGATAGTTTTTACCCTCTTTATCTATACTATATATTTGCAATATTGAATGATAATTTGTCCAATCCACAAGCGTTGTTTTGTAATGCCCAGTCGTATTATCATATTCAAAAAATGAATTGAAATAAATCTGTTGATTTATCCAAATAGAAATTGGGAATATAAAATACATTACAAGCGTTGCTGCAATTATAGTTGCGCCCGTTTTTCTCAAAAACGGTATCGCTCTAAATCCTATTCCAAGTGGTAAAAACACACTTAATGCATTATGATAAACGTATTGTAAAAGAACTTTTTGCACCATTATAGTTACCAGTCCAACACCCACTAAATCTGTAAGCATAACTAGCGCTTCTGAAATAGGTGTAAGTCCAGATACAGGCGCTATATCAAAAGAAATGCTTGAAACTATAGGTTCAGGTAAATATGTACTAACTCCAAATGTAGATATTGGGCCAAGTATAAATTCAAGTGAAAATAAACCAAGATAAATATCCATCATGTGTCCAAGCATAATCCCTTTTGACGAGTCAGAAGCTTGTGCTTCCCACAAATCATCATATAATTTTGAATTCGGGTTAATCTCTTTCTTACGCAAATTCTCAACTGTTAATTTTGGGTCTTTAGTGCTTGGGGTGCACCCTAAAAAAAAGTCCGTGCTTGCAAATAGCTGTGCTTCTGGTCTATCCGTTTTATCATATATCTTTTCTTTGTCTGGGCACATTCCATTTATGATTATATTATTAGAACCACTAGTTGATGTAAACATATTGGTATCTGCAAGTTTTTGTGCAAATTGTCCATAAGCATAAAGTGATGCAACCAATATTGCAATAATTACAATACTTGTAACCAACTCATACACTTCTTGTTTTGCAAACGCCTTTATATTTGCAAGACCAGTTGCCTCTCCTATCATATAACATATTGCAATTATAATTACTGCTATGGATAAGCCTGCGATTACCAGTGCTATCCAACCAGAGCTTGCTCTTTGAAGTCCTCCATTTATGTTATTCAAAAATCCAGAACTAGAAGTTTGTGAAAGAACATAATCCGAGCACAGCATTAACGTCAGTGCAATCAAGAAATATTGATTAAGCTTCAAACTCATCATGCCTTTAACGTCAGCGCAGTATAAAAACCTGACTTTATATGAAATTTTTAATCATCTATAATAATTTATATATGATAGCTGATGTATAAAATCAATGAAAATCGTGTTGCATCAAATTCATATCCTTGTAATTTTTGCGCTACTATTCTTATCCTGTCCAGTTAATGCATCTGACCATAGTGCAGACTCACAAAATGAAATAGATGAAAAATTCATTAAAGATTTTTTGGAAGACGGCATATGCCCTCAATGTTGGCAATCAACTATTCTTGTAGATTCATCTAATTATCCGCTTGTAGTTGCAAATGTTGTATATCTTCATCCAATTCGCATATCTACAACTTCTTCAAAATCAAGCACATCTGATATATTACCTGTGGATGTTCAAATCGCATCTGTTTCACGACCCGTAAAAGGGGGTGCAGTTACTTTCTATGTAAACGAAAATGTGGTAATTGACAATAATGGCAAAGAATGTTCAAATTTGCCAACAGATGCCGATGGAAATGTACAATGCGTGATTGCATATATACGTCCTCTTGGAGTTTCAACTCCTATTGAGGTTGCATCACTTGGTTCAAATGCATTTCTTACTGTTCGTTTTAGTGCAAGCTCTCAAAATTCACAAATAAAACCTTCGTCATCCTCTCCAATTCTAATCAAAACACAGGGTTCAAGAACTAGTCTTTATGATATTTTTGCTTTGCAAGCCCTAGATCCACAAAACATAATGTTGTGTCTTCCGGCAATGATAATTTTGGGATTAATGATTTCTTCAATGCAATATATGGGCAAAGATCCACTCTCACTTTTTGACATTACTATCCCACGTCTTCCAGTGTTTAAACGTCCAAGAATGAAATCTCCTTCAATACCAATTCAACTTGCAATGAAGGGACGTATGTCTGCAAGAATCATAAAACGGACCGAGCACTCCAGTTTATCGCAGATTCGTGCCCTTTATTCAAAATCAAATAAAAATCCTGCAAGTGCGTTATCTGCATTGCGTAGGCTCTTTTTATATTCAAGTCCGTCCAAATTGATAAAATTAGGAAAAGCATCTGCAGAAAAGCATCTTAATGACAAAGAATTTGCAAATACTCTTGCTAAAGTAAAGCGACTCATTGAAGAATCTGGTGCATCAAAAGCGGATAAAGATCGTGCATGGGCGGTAATTCAAAGAAATTTTCAAGTGCGTGAAGCATTGGCAATTGATCTTGCTGTTACTGGGGCTGCAAGAGGTGGTATTTTTTCAAAGCGTGTCAAATCAATAAATAGTCCTATTGAATATTTTGGAAAACGTTTGGCAAAACCATGGAAATTCATATTTGGAGATAATGAAATCACCGATAGACTCCCTGGAATTCCTTATGTTGAGCGCACTTCACTTGTAATGCAAAATTGGGTTAACTCAAGATATGGGAATCTTTCTTTACGTCGTGGACTTTACAAATCACTTCTTGCAGAAACTGCAAAAGCAATCGGAATAAAAAATGCTCCGGGTAAACTCGGCGCACTCATAGATAAACACTCATTTGATTCAAAGCGATTAGGAAATATCCCAAGTATAATTGAGAGAATGCGTCAAGACACTTACATTCTTGGGCGTGCCATTGTAGATGAACATATGCGTGCATTAGTAATGGCAATAGTCCTAGAAGATGCAAGCAATCAAAAAAATATGAAATTAAACCAAGACCGTTTGGCCGAAGTTATTCGCATGATGCAAAAGGCTCGTGATAATGCACTTGCAGAAATGAAATTAAAGGGTTTTTCAAATGAATTTTTGTCTTATTTTGAAAAAGAACAAATGATTAAGGTTTTGGGTACTTATATAAAAAACAACAAAATTAACTTCTACGATGCACTTGGAAACAGATTAACCGATGCAGAACGTGATTCGTTTTTGAAAACCTCGTTGTTATATGCACAAAAAGTGCGCGAAATAATAATGTCGGATGGTGTTAGTACTTCTAATGGCCACTATCCAGATCTCAAATCTGATGCTTCAAAAAAACTTGATCCGACTGGGGTCTATGAACGATTTTTGAAAGTTACTGATATGCTAAATAGTTCAATAGACCAGCTAAAAACAGGTAGAATTCCCCTGGTAATGCTTGGGCATGATACTGCACAATTATTTGGGTTGGCAGTAAATACTCAAATATCAAGTAGCAAATTAGAAATATCAAATGAAGCTCAAAGACTTGCTCAAATCCGTTTTTTCATGGAAAGGGATTTTGCTAAAAAACTTTTATTTGATTATATAATTTCAAAACATTCTCTTGAATTTGAGGGTAAAAAACTTGAACCTCTTGATGGTTCAAAACTTAACACTCAATGGTTCAATCAGCTTACTCGCGCATTAAGTGTAAATGAGGTAAGACGACAAGCAAACTATCCAGTGCGCTCAGAGTGGGCATCAAGAAATTACATGACTGCATTTTATTCTGTTTCAAATGAGTTTAGCGTAGATGATGAACGACTCAAAATAAATGTTTTGAGAAAAGCATTTTCATATCAATTTGACAAAGGCTATATGGTTCTTTTCCGTGATTGTCGTGAGCGTATAGAACGAAATATTATGATGTATCATGGAATGAAAGCGACTATTAATTTCTATACTGGTAATGATTGGAACGCAGAAGGGTATCAAGCCTGGAAAGAACGTGGCGCTCTTTACAAAGATATACGAAAAGGTGTATGGTCTATTGATGCAAATCATATGATCGCCCCTTATGCTTCAGATTATAAATTTGATCAAAACGGTCGTGTTATCGGTGCAAGTATCGCCACAAAAGACGGTCGTCTATCCTACAAGTACTCAAGTCTTATGGGTTTCATGGGTTCTGATTATGCTGAGCGTTTAGTGAATGCATCTATTTTGGTAAAAACGAACAAAGGTCTTTGGAGACCTGGAACTGTATCCGATGCAGATACTGCATCAATGGTTCATAAATTGCGTGAATATTATGATGTGCTAAAAACTCCTGATCTTGGTGCGGATACTAAAAACCTACATAGCGCTCTACGTGATTCAAAATCAATTCTTGCGCAACTCCATAATGTAAATTCATCTGAACGTTCAAAAATGTTAGAAAATATTAAAATATTGCAATCAAAACTTGATGAGAGATTGCAACTTGTTACTCGTGAAAGTCTTGCTTATGATAAATCAATGCCATTATTTACACGTGCAAGAAAACAAGTATTTAATTTTCTTGAACGAATTGCCAGAGGCGGAACTCATGATACTGATATGCGTCTTCAAGAATGGTATGCTTCTCAAGCATACGCAAGAATCGCACTTGAGTCCTACAATTATGACTACAAACAAATGCACTTGCTATCTGAAAAAACTAAAGATTCAATCAATGCAAAGAATCTTCTTTCACAAAGACGTGCCGAACTTAATAATCTTATGTTAAATCCTAATCCTACCAAAGATGAAGTGGCGCGTATAAATGACTTGAGAAAAACACTAATTCCTCAATCAGTTTCCAATGTGAAGAGTACTGAAAAAGAATCAATTCGTGAACAAAAACTATTTGGAAATATAAATAGGGACGTAAAAAGAGTAGCAGATCTGTATGTTCCTTTTTACAATGTTGCAGAGCAGACAGTCATGAGAGACCCCCGAATCACATATGGCTCAGCCTATGGTTTGGGCCCTGCTTTGATGTCCGGTTATCAGACTGGTCAATTCGTATCTGAACGTCCTCAAATGTGGGCAGGGTATCATCTTCTACCTGGAGATAGAATCGCAAATATTCTTGCGCGACCGTCTTATTTGGCGACAATGGTTTTTGGTATGCACACTCGTTCATTTTTTACAAAACTCACTGGTTATTCTACAATATACCATCTTGACCCAGAACGTGGTCTTACCAATACCCATGAACAAAATATGCGTGAGGGTGTAAATTCTTTATTTAGACCTTTTCAATCATTTGATTGGTTCACTCGTGTAATGCGTCCCATGTTTAGAGGGTTTAAACTAAAAGATGAATTTGGCTACAGCTTTAGCGAAGAAGCAAGTTGGCAAGGTTCACGTTTTCGTATATCTCCTATTACGTTTAAAACCGGTGGAACAGAAGACCCATATGAATTTGATAAGTTAAGAGAAAGCACTCGAGGTATAAATATTCAAAACAGAATGCGCACTAAAAAAATAGGATTAACATTTAGAGAAGAACTAAATTTACAGCATACAAAATACACTGCATTTGCAAAAGCGCAATCTGAAGATATCATTCAGAATCTACAACAGTATCTAAAGACTTCCCAGGACTGGACTGAAAAACGAATGATACGTCAGCAAATAAGAGAAATGAAAGAGATTTTTTCTACAAAAAAGATGGCAGGTATCTACAATGTGCCCGTAGTTGGGAGATTCATATCTTCATTCACTCGTCAGGGTTACTATTCTGTAGAAAATCGTTCTGGTTATGATATTTCTGCAATTGGTGTTGCTCACAGACCTGGTGAAATGGTCTGGGCATTTCATGACACTATAAATCAAGCGCCAACTCCCGGTATGTTTTATACTGATTTTGATAATCGCATGCACATGTTTCCATATGTAACTGCAACACTTGCAAATCCACTTAAAGGCTCAAGACTTCATGAGATGACTTCACGAGTAACTCCTCAGCGTCTTGAGTTAAGTGGGGATGATTATCTTCAAAAAAGTGGTGTGGGTAGACCAATTGAGGCAGAAGCAATACGTGATGTTTATCGTAGAAATACTCCGATATTTCTTGAATTTTTAAAAATTGAGCAAGAGCGCCAAATGTTTCAGGCTCACAACTCCCCATATATATTTCCATTGGCTCCTGCGTATCTTCTTGCGTATCATTTTCTAATAAAAAGAAACATCCCTGCTCTTACGAATGCTCCATGGTCATCTTCGCAACCAAAACACAAAGATCAATTTTTATACAAAAAAGTTTCTGATAAAATTAGTGGTTCAAAAGACATTTTGGATCCATCAACAAAAGCAAAATATTCACAAATGGAATCTGTAAAAAATATGCAAACTGCATCTGGTGCAAGTGAATATGTTTGTCCAACACATGGGATTCATTTGCCTATAGGTACTCTATGTCCTATTTGTAGAAGTAATGAGCAAGCTGAATTTGAGCGAAAATCTACTGGGAAACTATGGCAAAAATTAAAATCGTCTGCTCGTGGTTTTGCTGCTTCATATACTACAATTTCAAATTCTATAACTCCTCACAGTTATGATTATCATTACAATCAAACAATGTGTCCGCAACATGGATTATTACATGCCCGTGGAACTCCATGTCCACTATGTTTAAATGAAAAAGTAAATCGTGGTGAAACTACAAAAGAAAACGCCAAATTATTTACTGAACGAATAAAGAAATTAAACAACGAAATTGAAGGCGCATATAAAAACTTAAAATACTCTGAAAATCAAAGAAGTGAGTTAGTTGAGGATATAATTGCACAAAAACAGCAGGCAATGCAAGAATTCAACTTATTTTTGAATATAGATAAGCGTGATATGTCATATCGTCATTCTCGTCAGTATATCTGGGCTAAAATAAAACAAAGTGCAGATTACGATGATAAAAACAACTATCAAATATCCTAACTGTTATCAAATATTCTTGTATCTACCTATTTATCTCAACAATTATCAACTAATCAAAAAGTCATCAAATATTAACCTCTATCCATTATTCAAACAACACCAAATACTAAACGCCATCAAATATCTCAACCACTACAAAATATCTCAACCACTACAAAATATCTCAACCACTACAAAATATCTCAAACTATATCAAATGTTATTTCTTAGAAAATCTAATCTTCAATTCTTCTTTTCACTTGCACAAAAGGCTATTAAACAAAAATGCATTACTAATAGATATGAAATCGTTTCAACATCTGCTATTATTGCTAATTTTAATCTCTAATCTGTATCTTTTTGGTTGTATATCAAAGATAGATGATCAAGATAGACTTAATTCTACTATAGATTTTGATTTATCCGATTACATGGTTGCACTTCAACGCCCAATAAATTTGACTCATCCTTGCACATCAATGGTGTGCACTCGCGCCAAAAATGATGTATGGTACACTAATTTTGGTCTTGATGATTGGTTTAATGATAAAAAAAATTCATCACTTGAGGGTTCTGAATGTGCATTTACCTATTTAAATGCAAAAAATTTCACCAAATTAGAGGACGCAACTTCAAAAGATGCAGAAACCAGTTGGGACTTTTGTTATATTGATGGTGAAAAAAAATTATGTATGCCTCGCTTTTTCATGCTTGGTTCAGGTATATCTTCTGCAGAGTTTTCTTTAGGGCAAAAATATTGTGCAGGTGAATTAAACATGCCTGTCATTTGGACAATTCCTCAAGAATCAGAATCGCCAGCAACTCCAAATCCAACTACTCTCATGTGTCATATAACTAAGTCTCAAATACCCGTTGTAGTATGGGATTCTGATGGAAAATACATAGATCATCCTTCATATGTAAATATGATAAAATCGTTTAACAATCCAGATGCAGACCTACCTATTTCTGGTCCTATAATGATTACTACTGAAGCACTTGCAGATCCATACTATATTGATTTAAATGGTGAAAAAAAACTCAACATCACACTATTGAATTCATTGGCAACTCAAATTAGAGCCGTTGATTTAAACTGTCCCAATTGTTTGTCTGTGCTTGCACTAAAGCCTACATTTACTGATTCTGGCTTGCCTGATTTGTGTCCAATAGAATACTTTCTAAAATATCGCAGAGCAGAAGTTGACTATGCATTCATACACGATCCTCTTAATTGCTCTAACAAATATCCAACCCCTCAAATGTATGATAATCGTTTAGCCGTTCTTCAACCAGATTTATATAAAAAATTAGATTTAATTGGCGTGGCGTTCAATGCAAATGAACATGAGAATCTCACAACCTGTTTGCCTCAAAAAAGTTTTTCAGAACATCTATTATACTCTCGTCAAGTGTTAAGTAACTTTTACACTCCATCTGTTTGGTATTCTGTCGCTATGTCTGACGGTCCAACTAAAACACAAATTTGTGAGTTTTCAAGCTCTACAATAGCCAATGCTTATTCTGATTTAATTCGTGGCATTTCTGGTTTTGTATCTTCTGGGGTAATAGGGGTGTCTACTCATCGTTTGGTTGATTCTCCTCTATCCGGTCCAATCTCATGCGTGCAAAAACAACTGGAGCCACAAGTCTCAATAAATACTATTGACCAAATAAAATTAAACGCTCAAATAGTCTTTGAATCTATTCAAGAGCCTCTGATTGTGGATAGAATCACATCTTCAAATCCATTTTATGTCATATTTGAGTCAGATAATAGCACTTATGTTGCTTATTTGGATAGAACAAACAAAATATCCATAAATAAAACTTCATGTCAATTTGGCTTAATTAACTCCAATGGGCAAGTCAAATCAAATGCGCATTATACCTGGTTTTCAAATTGTCAGTATTACTTCAACGACCGAGGTCCTTTATTTAGAACGAAAAAAATGGCTCTTTCTCAAGTTGTAGCCGGTAGCGAAATATACTCTCAAGACAATTCATTCTCAATATTTGTAGAAAGTATAAACTCGTCAAATACCAAAGAAGTAATATTTTTTGCATCTACTGATTATCTAAGCGGTAGATTTAGCGCACAACAAGATGGGGATTCACTTATAATATACGATATGCCTCGTACTCCTTCATATCAGCAACCTATTTTATTTTCTACAAATTCTGCAGGTGCATCCTGCAATGCATTTGATGCATCAAAAATGTTTTATCGTTCATCAATA
Organism: Microcaldota archaeon; assembly: GCA_964532715.1. Lineage (GTDB taxonomy): Archaea > Micrarchaeota > Micrarchaeia > Anstonellales > Anstonellaceae > 1-14-0-10-45-29. The sequence goes on from CAZHIX010000009.1 coordinate 26,210, forward strand.
ACACAAATTCATCAACAAACTGTGCAAGAAATTCCTTTGGTACAAGATAAAGAAATCAAAGCAGATATTGCAATGTCTCAATGTTCAAATTGTCTATCCTATCTTCCAATGCCACTTTATTTCTGTCAGGCAGAGCAGTATTTAGAAGACAACAAAGCCAACTTTAAATCCAAGGGCTGGAGTTCAACGCTTAAAATAAATGAAGGCACATGCACTCAATATCCAGAAATGGAAAATGCGTTTATGCAACAATCTTTTGATTCAGTTTTGATGCGCACAATAGGTGCAGGTGAATCAGGTCTTGGAAATGGAATTGATGATGGAGAAAATGCACCTGCATGTCAAATGTCGTCGGTTTCAAAATCAAATAATCGTTGTGGTGGTACTGATTCATCCGATATGGATAATCTTCAAAGCAAACATTGTAGTGTATCTACTCTTATCTCAAAAGCCACTAACATTGAAAATAGTGGAAAAAAAGTATGTGCTATGGGCGTGTTTCAATGTATAGATGCACCAACATATTCTTACAATCCGTTTGATACATTTGACTCTGCAGAACTTGGAACTAAAAAATTCAAGAATGTTTATGAAAAGGCACTTAATAGTCTAAATAATTTGAAATCTAAAAATCCAAATATTGATTTATTCAATTTAGAAAAAGGGGGAATTTCTGAATCTGAATTTGAATGGTATGCCGCTTGGCTTGGAGCATATCACTATTCTGGAATGACTTCTGCTTCAATCGATAGACTAAAAGCTTACGCTCCAATAGACGAAAACGACAATGTAGTGGCATATATGCATCGCGAACTTGAAGAGCTTTGCACTAATCTCAAACAATCAAATCCAGACTCAATCTGTTATCCTCATTATGGAACTGCGCTTGTAATCCGATATAACAATGCAATAAAAACATGTAATAGTGGATGTCTTCATCGCACGTGCTAGCGTCATAAATATTTATCCAAATAAATTCAAACTACATAAAAAATTTAGAACGAAGTCCATCAAAGAGTTCCGCTACAAATAATATAAGTGTCTTCAAGCTGTCAATTCCTCAGTTGAGTCGCAACAAGCTATCAATATCTGATTAAATCTGATCATAAAACTTAACTTCGCCACTTGACCAAAGCTAACACTAATCAAACCAATTTTCATT
>CAZHIX010000010.1:0-4552 GCA_964532715.1 Microcaldota archaeon
AAAAAGAAGTGAAAACACAAAAACAAAGAAAGTGTTTTAATTAATCAACAGGCTATAAACAGGTATAGAAACTATAAAATTTAATAGATTTTCATAGAAGGTGAATGTGTTTGTCAATAAAAAACAAAACAAGTAATATAGCAAATAATACAGTAAGTTCAAAAAAATTAATAGAAATTGTTCCAGCGATATTATCAAAAACAAAAGATGATTTTTTACAAAAAGTGAAACAAACTGTTTTTACCCCAATAATTCAAATTGATTTAATGGATGGAGAATTTGTTGATAATAAAACGATAAACCTTGATGACATAAATTTAAGTGTATTTGAAAATAGAGTTGTAGAATATCATTTGATGGTAAAAAAACCAAAGGATTGGATAGACAAAATACCTGATGGTAAAAACAGTATAATTCAGGTACATGTTGAATCGTGCATGAATGAGACTGAGCAAAAAGAAATTGCTCAGATGGTTTTATCAAAAGGTTGCGCTATGTGCTGGGTGCTAAATCCAGATACAGCAATAGATAAAATAAAATATATGAAAAATGTGAACGAGCTCTTAGTTATGACGGTTTATCCAGGTAAATCTGGACAAAAATATATTCCTGAAATGGAGAAGAAAATTAGTGCACTCAGAGTCAAGTATCCACACATCATTATAGAGGTTGATGGAGGAGTGAATGAAAAAACACTTGTAGGGGCAGTTAAGGCAGGTGCAAACAGGCTTGTTGGTGCAAGCGCAATATTTTCGCATGAAGACACAAAACAAGCTTATGAAAATCTCAAAAAAATTGCAAATGGCCGAGGAGGGATTTAAGTGTCAGAAAATAAAATACAAAAAATCAAACGCTTGAAATTGATGGCAAACACATTACGCCAGGATATTGTCAAAATGATTTATCATGCAAAAAGCGGACACACTGCAGGTTCTCTTGGTATGGCAGATGTTTTTAGTGCACTTTATTTTGAGATTCTCAAACACGACCCAACGAATCCCGACTGGGATAAACGTGATATTGTAGTTCTCTCGAATGGACACATATGCCCTGTTTTATACTCTGCACTTGCAAGAAGTGGTTATTTTGATGTAGAAGAACTAAACACGCTAAGAAAAATTGATTCAAGATTACAAGGCCATCCTCATATCAAAGATTTGCCCGCTATTGAAAACAGTTCAGGACCACTTGGGCAAGGATTATCCCAAGCATGTGGAATTGCACTTGCAAATAGACTTGATAAAAAAGATAGTATAGTTTTTTGTCTTACATCTGATGGAGAACATCAGGAAGGTCAGACTTGGGAGGCAGTAATGTTTGCATCAAAATATAGATTGTCAAATTTAATTCAGATCGTGGATAGAAATTTTATTCAAATTGATGGAAACACTGAGACTGTCATGCCACTTGAACCGCTTGCAAAAAAATATGAATCGTTTGACTGGAACGTTATAGAAATTGACGGAAATGATATGAGTCAAATTGTATCTACTCTAGAAAAGATCGTATCTGATGCACGTAAATATGAACAACAAAGCGATCAAAACTATTCAAGGCAAAAACCAACAATAGTGATTGCAAAAACGATTGCAGGAAAAGGGTTTTCACTATCAAATAACCAATACAAATGGCACGGAAAAGCCCCAAACGCCGATGAAATGAAACTTGCAATTAGCGAACTTGAAAAAGAACGCGAAATTATACAACGAGAATAAAATATGATTTTGATTGTGGATTTTGAATATAATTTATGAATATAAAATATGGGTTGTGAAATATGATTATTGATTTTGAATATAATTTATGAATATAAGATATAGGTTGTGAATATGGAGTATACGCTTAATGAAAAAATGCAATTAAATAAAAATTTATTTGATAATGATTGCAAAAAAGAACCAACGCGCGATGGATGGGGACGCGCACTTGAAACACTTGGTGCAAGAGATGAAAATGTAGTTGCACTTACTGCGGATTTGTCAGGCTCAGTTAGAACCGAATGGTTTGAAAAAAAATTTCCAAATCGTTTTTTTAACTGTGGAGTGGCTGAGCAAAATATGGCAGGGGTGAGCGCAGGTCTTGCACTTGCAGGCAAAATAGTATTTTTTTCCTCTTTTGCAGCATTTTCTCCGGGAAGAAACTGGGATCAGATTAGAGTTAACATCGCATATAATAATCTAAATGTAAAATTCAGTGGAGCTCATGCAGGTATTACCACTGGTCCAGATGGCGCGACGCATCAGGCACTTGAAGATATTGCACTAATGAGATCAATTCCGAATATTACGGTTTTAGTTCCATCCGATTCTATGCAAGCTCAGATGGCAGTTTTTGGTGCATATGAGAAAAAGGGACCAGTCTATATTAGACTTGGACGAGAAAATATCCCAATATTTAATAGCGAGAAAACTTTTTTTGAAATAGGAAAAATCAACGTATTAAAAGATGGAAATGATATTGCAATTATTGCATGCGGTGTTGAAGTTTATCAGTCACTTTTGGCATCAAAAAAACTTGCACAAGAAGAAATAGATGTTGCAGTCTTGGATTGTCATACGATAAAACCCATTTATGAAAAAACAATTATCAAATATGCACAAAAATGCAAACGTGTTGTAGTTGTTGAAGAACATCAGATTAACGGCGGGCTTGGTTCTGCAGTGTGCGAAGTTTTAAGCGAAAAAAATCCTACGCTGGTTTTTCGTATTGGTATAAATGATGAATTTGGAAAAAGTGGGGATGGATTAGAACTCCTTGCAAAATTTGGGCTTGATTCAAACGCCATATATAATGTTTGCAAAAACATCATGAAAACAAAATAAAGGGGGATAAAAATGAAAATATTTTTAGATAGTGCGGACGTGGCAATTATTGAAAAATTGTCTGCAAGTGGGCTTGTAGATGGGATAACTACAAATCCAACAATTATTCTAAAAAGTGGTCTTGAACAAAAAGAAGCAATAGAAAAAATATGCAAATTAGTTGGTGGACCAGTAAGTGTTGAGGGGATAGCTGAAACCTCACAAGAAATGATTGAAGACGCCAAAAAGTTTGCAACTTGGGCACCAAATATTGTAGTTAAGATTCCGATGACTTTTGAGGGTTTAAAAGCAGTAAAAGAGCTTTCAAAAATAAATATAAAAACAAACGTAACTCTGGTTTTTAGCTCAAATCAAGCACTACTTGCGGCTAAAGCAGGAGCAACATTTGTGTCTCCATTTGTTGGACGACTTGATGATATATCTGAAGATGGTATGAAGTTAATTGAGGATATTGTTCAAATTTATAGAAATTATGCAATAAAAACCGAGATTATTGTGGCGTCTGTTAGAAGCACAGAACACGTGAAAAAAGCATCAAAAATCAGTGCACACATTTGCACAGTTCCACCAAAAATATTTGAGCAGATGTATAAACACTCACTTACCGATAAGGGAATTGAGATGTTTTTGTCTGATTATCAAAAAACACAGCAAAACAAAAAATAGGAAAAAAAGACTGCAAACAAAAAACTAACATACTTTGCAGTTTTTATTTATGAAATTATATAATGAACCGATTATCAGACCACCAAAAAAACCATCAATAAATCCATAGACAAGTGAGAAAATACCACCTGCCATTGCAGTTGGCATGCTAATATACTGCTTGAAAATCAAACCCACAAATGTATTTGCACCGGTCGCTATGCCCATTGACGACATTGCAAATAATGCTACTCCCCACACGATTCCGAGTGTTAAACCAAGATGCAATGGATGAAGTGGTGTTACTGATGAGGAACACACTTGAAAATGCCTAAACTGGAGACATGATATGCTGCTTTTGGATTGGTTTATTTGTCTTTTTTGCTTTTGTCATAATATAAACACCCGAATGGAAAACGGGATTGTAGTTTATAAATGTTAGTACAGACGCGCGCGCTAATCCCACCAATGAAGACGTGGGCGCGATTCATTTTGAGTATGTATTTGTTTACTACAAATACCAGTGTTGATGTCGCACTCAAAATCTTTGGGGCACTCACCATAAATAGTGGGAGTAGAAACAAATAGTAAATCTATTGATTCAACAATAACTGGACATAAAATTATGGAATTGGATTTGTTACAACTACAATCGTCTTCGTTCCAATCAAATCCTTTAGTTATACATAATTCTTTTGTATCGTTATCACATTCACATTGACAAGTATCAAAATCGTATGTTTTCCAGTTATTACATTGATCAGAAATTAAACTTATATTATTTTTTTGTATTTGCAAAAGTTTCATACTAATGCTATCCTCAAAAGAATAGAAAGTGATAAATTCGTTTTCGGCAAAACTTTTAGTGTCCAAAACATCAGTATAATTTTTCAAAGTAACACTTATGAGTTTGGAATCAAAACCCTCAAATACAATGGAATAACTTTGTTTATTGCTAATCCAGGTTAACAGTGGTTTTGTATCATATATTACAATTGGTGATTTGCATTCACATTTGCATGTATTCATATTTTTATAAGCATTTGGATTTTTGCAAATTACATTTGGATCGCACTGACATTCAC
>CAZHIX010000010.1:4652-27043 GCA_964532715.1 Microcaldota archaeon
AAGTTTCAGGATTCTTGTAGGTCTTTGGCTTTTCACAAATTACATTTGGATCGCAAACACATGCGCATTTTTCATCGTCGCATATCCAATTATTTCCATATTTAGTTGAGTTTTTACAATCATCTAATCCACAAGTATCGTTTGAATAGTATTGATTTAATGAACACAATGCAATCTGAGTTTGTGTTTCGCAAGTGCAAGTTGAATCGTTCCACATATTAGGAGTACTACAATTAATTTTCAATTGAGGATCGCATTGACATTCACAAGTTTCAGGATTCTTGTAGGTCTTTGGCTTTTCACAAATTACATTTGGATCGCACTGACAATCACAAGTTGTTTTGTTCTTGTAGGTCTTTGGTTCTTGACAAATTATACTTGGATCACAAACACATGCACATTTTTCATCGTCGCATATCCAATTATTTCCATATTGGGTTGAAGTCTTACAATCGTCTATTCCACAAGTTAAATCAATATAATGTTGATTTGATGAGCAATGTGGAGTTAAATTACATTTGCACTCATGTTGATCCCAATATTCATCTGGGCAATTTGCTTGCGCACTTTGTGAACAGTAACAAGTACAATTTTGCAAATCATACGATTCGCGATTTTTGCAGTTATCATATATCAGCATATACGCCCATTTTTGACCATAAGAATGTGCATATGAAAATCTGACCATGACTGATTCGCCATTTCGCGGGTCAGTAATTACAAAATCCTGATTTAGTGGGACAAATAATTGTCCGACGTAATTGCCTTGAGAATCATAAATTTGAACACGCGCATTATTAGCGGATACATCAACTAATTTTATAGTTAACTTTCCATCAGATATTTGATCGTTTATAGTCATATTTTTTTCATTTTTATATGGACATGAACAACCGCACGTATTACTATAACGACCAAAATTTTTATCACAAATATGATTTTCATTGGTGCAGTTTGCAAAACAGGCAGGATACGATGAACTTTCACAAGATGCATAAATGCACGAACAAGTTTGCTCATCCCAAACATTTGGATACATGCATTCATTTACATCATCGGGGTCACACTCGCAATTGCAAGTAGTCTTGTTTTTGTAGTTTTTTGGATTTTGACAAATGACATTCGGATCGCATTGACATTCACATTTGAACGGATTGCAAACCCAATTATTACCATAATTCTCAGAGGATTTGCAATCATCAATTCCACAAGTTGCATTTGCATAATATTGAGATTTGGAACAAAGAGGAGTTAGAAGACAAGTACAAGTACAGTCATCCCATGCACCATTATTTTCAATACAATATTGCTGTTCTTTTTGATTAGTACAGTTTACAAAACATAAAGAATCATTTGAATGCAAAGGTAAATTGACAATATTGTTTGTATTTTCAGTATATGGATGCCAATCCTGACCAAGATTTGGCCAATAGGAGCCTAATACTTTCGCACTGAATGATAAATCACTACCTTCGTCTGCCCAATAGTTCTTATTTGTATCGTAAATGTCATATATATCCCAAGAGGGGACACCTGTTTTTAGGTAATATATATTGCCCATGTTAGTAGAATTGAAATAGTTGTTATTTACTTTACAATCCACCCATACAGACCCAGATAAATTGTTTTTAATAAAAGTGTTGTTGGCTCCAGAAAAAGTGCTCCATTTGATGTCGGTATTTGGAGTTTTTATTTGGTTATCAAATAGTTTATTATCATCAGATAATATTTCAACTGCATTGGTATCCGTCGCAGATAAAATGTTTTTTTCAATTAGATTTGATTTTGAGTTTATCGTTAGTGTATATTTTTTAGCACTGATTATATTTTTTGAGATTTCAGTTTTATCTGAATTGTAATCTAAATACAGCGCACCCTCGTTTAATGAATTTATATTATTATCAAAAATTTTGTTGTTTGGACTGTTTAATAAATGAATACCAAGATTATATGATTGAATCAAATTTCCAATTACCAGATTATAAAAAGAATTGGATAGATGCAATGCATAATCACGTGAATAAAGATAATTTTTGTTTAGTCGGTTATGGTTGGAATTGCCAGAAATTATAAACGAACTTTCATTTGAATAAATTGTATTATTATCAAAAAAATTGTTGTTGCTATTTAATAAATAAAAACCATAAGTTGAATTTAGTGCACTATTTTGTGAAAAATTATTTTTTGCACTTGAAAACAATAAATAATCAGCATTTTTTGAGTTGTGAACAAAGTTATTTGAGAAAATATTATTTGAACTATAAACAGCACCAAAACCAAATGAACTTGAAAATACAGTATTGCCAATTAATCTGTTCTCATTTGAATTTGAACTAAGATAAACTGCAAAATTGCCTTTAGACACAATCGTATTGTTAGTTATTAAATTGTTTTTTGCATAATAAATATCGATTGCGCCACTTGGATTTTTAGAATTTTTGTTTGAGATTACAAAATTATTTTCAATGATATTATTTGAACAGTCGTTTAATTGGACCGGATCGTTTATTAAAACTAACCGATTGTTATTGACGACGTTGTTTGATGAAGAGTGCAATATAATGCCAATTTTAAAATTTGCATTCAATTTATTATTCTCAATTCTGTTACTATTGCACAGATTTTTGTGAGTTGAGTTAAGCAATACTGCCACATGATTATTATGTGACGAACTAAACGTGTTATTTAGAATATCCGAATTTGAAGTATCAATTAGATGAATTTGCACATCATAATTAGAAATATGACAGTTTCTTATTTGAATGTTCTTTTTTGAATTTACTAAGACTGCATTTGAACCCATTGCATTTTTGCCAGTTATAGAATGACCTTGACAATCTAAAGTTACTGAGTCGGCTAATATTTCAATACAATTATCCAAACTTGAGATATCATTTTGCAAGATATAGGTTGTGTTTGCAACATCAAGATTTTGACAATTTGTAATCTGAATAGACCATAAGGAAGATAATAGAAAAACTATTGAGAAAAATACAACAAAGAGTTTTCGTTCAATCATAGTACCACGTAGATAGACGATAAGAAACAAAGTAGTGCACATAGAGATATGATGCCAAAATTGCACAACGTATATTCACGCACAAACAACGAAGATAAAGTATATATAGCTTATTTTGGCTAAAAACTTTCAGAGATTACAGTTTCAATAGATACTTTGACCAATTAACTAAAGAATTGGATGCAAGCATGCGCAAAAGTGTTTTTTTATTTTTGCAAAAGATTATATTTCTTAGGGAATTCAGAGTTGAAGTTGTTGATTTTTTTGTCATATCTATTTCATAGATATTATTTTTGGCATAATTTTTTTGAGCGATAATTGTACAGTAATCCAAGCATTCGGATTCTATATTTTGATTTATTTTTTGCTTAGAGTATGAACGTTTAGAGAGTCGTTTTGCAATTATATTTGGATCAAGACGAAGTATGATTATTTTATCCACATTAAGTTTTATTTCACAAACAAGATGACCCTCAATAATTGCAGAGTTGTTTTTTTTACGAATTTTTGATATAATACGATTTGTGAAATAATTGAGTTTTTTCAAATCTACAACTTTTGCACCATCGGATAGATCTATTTTTGTGTATAAACGATTTTTATTTACTACATCGTTTAACGATACGTACTGCCACCCAAATTTCAAACACCATTTTTTTGCAAGAGTAGTTTTTCCAGTTGATGGGACCCCACTCAATGCAACAACTAACGATGAAGACTTGCGCGGACAAATATTTAATCCATGTTTCTTATTTAGCGTATGTGTATCCATGAATTTCGTATTTGATTTGGAATTAATTGCCGAGTTTTGCAACTTGTGATTGCCCACAAGCTTTGAAATTGATTTGGAATTAATTGCAGGTTTTTTTTGTGTAATGGATTCGCACTTAAATCGTGAATTAAGTTTTGATTTTTTTGCAATTTTTTTAGATTTACATTTATTTGTAAATTTTGAGTTTGTATTGGATTTTTTAGATATACTCAATACCATGAAAACCTAAACCTCTTTTGCACGCTCGTTGAGTAATTTTTTTCCTTGTTCTAAAAGTAACTTTCCATTATCAGTAATAGAATAGTAATTGCGTTTTCCCAAAGTGTGGGATTTGAGATAACCACTTGCTTCAAGTTTGTAAAGCACTAAATAAACTAAAAGACGTGATGGCTTAAAACCAAATTTTTTATTTATAGAATCCGCAAGAGTATACGCATATATTTGTTCTTTGCTAGCAAGTGATAGAATTGATAACCATAAATTTGATAGCGTTATAGACTCATACAATCTCAGAAGAGGTTTTTGCATTTTACTTGGTTTTTCCATCATCAAAATACCTGTAAAGTTAAACTATTTTTTCTTCCCATATACGAATATTTTCTGAAGATTTTTTGTTTTTTATTATATTAGCAAGTTTTGCACCAATTTCAGTTGGATAATTTTCGGTTAAACAACCAAGACATAAATCGTTTTTGGGCAATCCGGTCGATGCGACTAAATCTTCAATTGATAAAAATGCTAGTGAGTCTGCACCTATATGTTGTCTTATCTGTTCAATTGATTTTTTAGTTGCTATAAGTTCATCATAAGTAGGCAAATCTACACCATAAAAACATGGAGCGACAACTGGCGGGCATGCGACTCTTAGATGAATTTTTTTTGCACCTGCTTCTTTGAGTAGACTAATTATAGGCCCACAAGTCGTTGCACGAACTATTGAATCGTCTATTAGAACTATATCTTTATTTTTTACAATTTGACCGATGGCGTTGAGTTTGAGCCTAACTGCCTGCATCCTGTCTTTTTGAGATGGCATTATAAATGTTCTACCGATATAACGATTTTTTATGAGACCTTCTGCAAGTGAAATTTTTGACTCTTCACTATACCCTTGAGCCGCAGGTCTTGAAGTATCTGGAACTGCAACCACTATATCGGCTTTTACTGGACTTGAACGTGCAAGTCTTCTACCACATTCCATACGAACATTGTAAACTAATTTTCCTTGCTCTATTGAATCTGGGCGAGAAAAGTATACATACTCAAAAATACAGTGTTTTTTTGATGTTTTTTTTGCACATATTTTTTTCACAATCCCATCGCTTGTAATTACAATTGCTTGACCAGGTTCAATATCTCCTTTAAGCTCAATCTTATTTATATCTAAAGCCACAGATTCAGATGCAAACATAATAGTGTCTCCATCGTCACCAAAACATAGTGGGCGAATTGCGTTTGGGTCTCTAAAAACTATCAATTCCCCATTTTGAGTTATTGCACAGACGGAATATGAACCATCAAGTGCATCCATCAAAAAAGAAATTGCCTTAAAATAATCCCCATCTGCTTTTTGTAATGAAGATATTAATTGAGCTAAAATTAAATCCGCATCACAAGTTGATGATAATGTAAAACCTTGCGCCTCTAATTTTGAGCGAACCAACCCATAGTTTGCAATATTCCCATTGTGAGCAAGTGCTATTTGGAGTTTTTTGTAGTTTTGTAAAAAGGGCTGAGTATCTTGAGGACCTCCGGCACCTATGGTCGGATAGCGAACATGCCCAACTGCAAGATAACCCTCTAATTTGTTCATGTTAGAATGCTTGAACACATCACTTACAAAACCAAGATCACGATGTAAAACTATTTTTTCTCCGTTGAAAGAAGCCATCCCGCAACTATCTTGTCGACGATGTTGAAGATAAATCAGTGCATTATATATTTTAGTAGAAACGTCTTTTTTTGAACGTGAAAACGCACCGACCACACCGCATTCTTCACGTAACGAGTAAACTTTTTGTTCTTGCACATTTGACATAATTGATTACCTCAATGTTTGATTATAATCGTTTGCAAAACTCACATTTTCTTTTGAGCAAAACGCACTATTGATTCAAAAAATGGAATACAATTTCCTTGCTCCATAATGGACGCAGGTTTAGTTTTGAAAAGACCAACACGCTTTAATATGTTTGATATAAGATTATCGTTCTTATTTGTTGATGTTAATATCTGTGTTCTAAGCGGATTTTGCATTATATTTACATGACACTCTGGATGTGGCATTAAACCCATAACATTTCCTTGTTCATTGCACAAACCTGCAATTGCATCTGCAGAACCATTTGGATTAGCCGGATACTTAGAAGTTGAAAAACCATCAGAACCGGCATAGCGAAACACTACTTGTTTTTTATCTATAAGCGTATCAAGAGTTTTTTTTGAATCCAAGACTATTTGCCCCTCCCCGTGCCTAACTGGCAATGTAAAAACAGGTGGCATAGATTGCGCAAATGGGCACACGCAACTTTCAGTTCTAAGACGTATCCAACGGTTTTCAAAACGCGAATTTTTATTATGCATCAATGTTATGTGGCGTTTGTTATTTTCCCAACCTGGAATTGCACCCATTTGAGTAAGAGTTTGAAATCCATTACATATCCCAAGAACTACTTTGTCTTCATCTACAAATTTTGTAAATTCATTTTGTAAATTAAACCTGAATTTATTTGCAAGTACACGCCCAGATTGAATATTATCTGCAAACGACCAGCCACCAGAAAGTACTAGAATTTGATACTCTTCTAAAAGCGAAGGTTTTTGTGCAAGTGAATTAAAATGAAGTATATCTGGTTTTGCGCCTGCAATTTCAAACGCCCAGGCAGTTTCTTCTTGAGAGTTTATCCCAAAACCGGATAATACTAATGCTTTTGGATTTGTCATAAAAATCACAAATAATTTGCACTAAGTGTTTTTTTGAAACTTTCTTCAAGTTCACTAGTGCTTATGCTTATTTTTATAGAGTCCTCAGAACCATTTATAACAAAAGTTTGATTATCACAAACTTCACCTATTTGTGCAAAAACACAACCAGACATTAATTCTTCAAATTCTTTTTTTGAAGACATATTTATTGACACTATAAAACGCCCTGCTGATTCGCTAAATAAGATTTTATCATCAGTCATGCCTTCATCTCTTGGAATTTTATTTGTGTTTATTGTACAACCTAAATTTGCACCAATGCAAGATTCTGCAAGCGAAACTGCAATACCACCATCCGAACAATCATGACATGAACGAATTAATCCTTTTTTGATTGCCAGATAAACTTTTTTATAAAGTTTAAAATTATCGGTCATGCGTACTTTTGGATGAGTTTTTCCAAACGACTTAGTATGAGCATAGTATTCTGAACCAGACAACTCATCATATGTTTTTCCAAGCACGTAAATTAAGTCTTTAGATTGTTTGAAATCTGTAGTGGCACTCCATCGTGCATCTTTTGAAAACCCACACAACGTAATGAGTAAAGTCGGAGGAATAGATATTTTTATACCCCCATGAGAATAATCATTTTTCATTGAGTCTTTTCCTGAAACTAGAGGCAATGAATAAGCAAGACATATATCTGCAAGACCTTTATTTGCTCTTACAAGTTGAGCAAGTTTAAATGCACCATCCAAATTTTTGTCAGATTCTATCGGATCGGGCCAACAAAAATTGTCAAGTGCACCCCAATGAGTTGGATCGCCACCGGTTGCGATATAATTTCTTACTGCTTCATCAACTGCAAGTTGTGCCATGTCATAAGTGTCATAATCTGAAAATTTAGGGCATATTCCATGTGATACAAAAATTGCAGTGTTCTTACCATAGAATGGAATTTGCATCGCACAATCAGATGGACCGTTATGCACACCGCAAAGAGGTTTTATTGAACTCATACCTAAAACTTCATGATCATACTGACGTATAACTGATTCTTTTGAACAGATATTGAGTCTTGAGAGCATATTTAGAATCATAGATTTCATATCGCTTGGAACATCAGGTTCGTTTATTTTGAATTCTTTAGGCATATGAACTGCCTTTAACTTCATTTTCAAAAGACTGTCGTGCATAAATTTAAGCTCAAGATATAAAACTGGTTTTGAGTGATAAAACACGCTAAGATATCCATCGTCACTAAATTCGCCTATATCTGTTGCTTCAACTCCATGAGTTTTTGCAAGCGCCAAAAATTCAGGCGCATTCTTTGGTGGAACTGCAACGGTCATTCGCTCTTGAGATTCTGAAACAAAAATTTCCCAGGGATTGAGACCTGGATATTTTAGTGGTGCACGTTCAAGATGAATAATTGCGCCATTAGTTAATGTAGCAAGTTCCCCTATTGATGAAGAAAGACCACCTGCACCATTATCAGTTAATCCGGAATAAAGACAACGCTCTTGCGATTCAAGTAAAAAATCACTAAGAATCTTTTGAGTAAACGGATCTCCAAGTTGAACTGCAGAGGTTGGAGATGTTTCATTTAATTCTAAAGATGAAAAAGTTGCGCCGTGAATTCCATCCTTGCCTATTTTGCCACCAATCATAAATATTCTATCTTTTGGCTTTATTGTCTTGATATGGGTTTTTCTACCGTCTTTTAGTTTTCTTGGCATAAGACCCCCAGTTCCACAATAAACAAGTGGTTTTCCAAGATACCTATCATCAAAAACTATTGAACCATTGATTGTAGGTATTCCGGATGCGTTTCCCCCGAATTCAACCCCAGCTCTAACCCCATCATAAACTCTTTTTGGATGATGAAGTTTTGGCGGAATTTTTTGATCATAATTTGGATTTGCAAAACAAAATACATCTGTGTTAAATATTGGTTTTGCACCAAGCCCTGCACCTAAAACGTCCCGATTTACACCAAGTATTCCAGTCAGAGCACCACCAAACGGATCAAGAGCAGATGGAGAATTATGAGTTTCTGCTTTTATTGCAAGCGCCCAATCATCATCAATTGCCAAAATACCTGCATTGTCACTAAAGACACTCAATAAATATGCTTGAGCTGATTTTATGCTTTTTGTTGTCTTTGAGATATATGTTTTAAATAACGAATCTATTTTCTCTTGTTTTACTTTTTCTTTTTTTGCGTTTTTTATATCATATTCGGTATAGTCAATCTGTGCATTGAAAATTTTATGTTTGCAATGCTCCGACCAAGTTTGAGCGATACACTCAAGTTCAACATCAGTTGGATCTTGAGGCATCTTCATTTTTTCTCTTTCACGAATTGTTTTTGGGCGTTTATAATAATTTCTTATCTGCATCATTTCATCGACGTTCAGAGCTAAAAGACGGCGTTTCGAAATTTTTTCAAGCTCTTTTTTTGAATTGGGGAGTGGAATTGAATCCACATAACCTTTTTGTTCAGTTTTAACAGATGGAATATTTGTGTTTGAATAGTAAAAGGATATATTTTGAGGTTCTAATATATGATACTGCTCGATTAATGGATTGCAAAGAACAGATTGACATATTTGATCTGCCAACTCTAACGCAAATTCTCCATAAAATAAATATAATGTTGATGAAAATATGTTCGCTTCAATTTGTTTTGAGAGGGCATCTTGACACGCAATTTTTGCAGTATCCGCCAAATTATCTTTTACCCCTGGGCGATATGATATTTCTATACCTGCACAAAACGCTTGATCTGCAGGTCTATCTAAAGCGTAAAACTGAGTGATTGCATCAGTAAAAACTTCTTTTGCAACAGTGTGCGCATCTTTTTCACTAAGTGGTTTTTCAAAAGTGTAAACTTGCACACATCTAACGTCAGTTAAATTACTCAGTGAATAATCTGTAATAAGTCGCCTCATCAGCGCACGCGCTTTTGAATCTTCAAACTCGGGTTTTAGCATTACTTCTATTCGCACAACCATAACTAGATAGAAAAATAAAAGTTTAAAAATTGACAATACACTCCATTACACTACAAACTTATCAGCAGTCAAAAGTTTTGACGCAATTACGGCATATGCAGGTCTTGAAATGAAAACTCCAAGTAAGTATCCAAGTACAGTAACTGTTGCAAAACCGATAATATCTACAAGACCTGAAATAAGTAATAAAGGTAAGAGTGCGACTATGGCTACAAGCGCATTGGTCTGAATAATTTCAAACGCTGAGTCAAGACAAGACTTTACATCCTCGTCCTTCTTTCTCTTCAATATTTCATCAGTAATTATAACTTGCGCATCCACAGATACTCCGACGGCCGCAATCAGACCCGCCATTGCAGCTAAATCTATAGTAAACATACCAATTATTGTTATGAGTAAAATCATTTCGCAAACCGATACAAAAATTATAGGAATTACAACGTTTAAACTTCTGTATCTTAAACCTACAAGAATTGATATAAATAAGAGTGCTACCCCAAGACCGATAGCCGAGAGTCTTAGCATTTCCTCTCCAAATCTTGCAGGTACGCTTTCTTTTGAGCCAAGCGATATTTGAACTGGGAGAGCTCCTCCTTTTAATACAGAAATTGTTTCACGTGCAGAAAAAAGTGCATTCTCATACTTTTGCACGCCTCGCCCACTTGCCGACCCAGTAATAACATACGATGGAGAAGGTACTCCCTCGCCCATTGATTTTGCAAGAAATGGGGCTGATTTCAATCCAACCGCATCCCACTTTGAAACAACAAACTCAAACTCACTAGAAGGATTGTATTCTGGGCGCATTTGTTCAGAAGTTTTCTCAGATAACTCAAAACCTTTTTGAACAAGCATTTGTTTTAATGCAGATGAAGCATTTTCACAGATTATAGCCTTAGTACTGTTTGTGAGTGCGACTACGTCATCATTGTCATAAAATATTGAGTCTTCAATATAAACCGCAACTGGAGAGTATTCTAAATTAAGTGCAGTTATAAGATATTTTATTGCATCAGATTGCGATGTATCGTTGGTCAAATTAAATAATAAGTCGTTTGCAGATATAACAATTATTGCATCCTTTGGTCTATCTAGATACATGTAAAGTGGAAAACCACCTTTACCTCTTACTACTTGAGTAAAATGTTTTTGACCCTCGGGACTTAAACTAAAACTTACTGCCCAATCGGCATTAGAGTAATACCGCGTATCTGCTTGACGAACAGTATCGGGTAAAATATAATCCCCACTTACAGCTACTTCACCATCAACGATTCCTTGATAAACTCCTTGACGTGAAAGAATTTTTTCAATATCACTTACAAGTTTTGGATCCGATTTTGGAACTTCTATGTGTATTTCATCATCACCAACTGAATTTACACGAACTTCGCTTAAACCAAAAGCACGAGTGCGTGTTTGAATTGATTCTACCATTTCAGACATAGTAACTGCATCTACTGGTTCTTGTAACAAAATCGGAATTTTTATTCCCCCTGAAAAATCAATACCGAACTTTAGACCTCCATCAAATGGACCGCCATTAAACATTACAAATGACAACGAACCTAAAGCCAAAAGAATGAGCACAACAACGCGAATGTCTGTTATTATTTCAACAATTGAATTTGCAAATGACATTAAAACACCTAATTCTTGAATATGTAGCTTAAAAATGGCTTATGAATATATGTTTTGCCTTTTCGCTCAAGGTCTTGAATATAAGATATGATTATTACTGCATTAAACGCCCACGTTGCAATTAAATCCCCAAACAGACCTGCAATCACGACCACAGAAATTTCTGAATATATACTTTCATGAGTAATTAGTGCAAGGGCAAAAAGCGCAAAAAACGCGACCATAGTTGAAAAACTCATAGTCATACCAGTTTTCATAGAATCGAATGCACGCTCTGCCACAGAGTGTTCTTTTCGTTTTAGAACACGAATTGTGAGTAAAATATCAGTATCTAATGAAAAACCAATCAGCATCAAAAGCGCTGAGAAAGATGCAAGAGTCAGTGGAATATTAAATACAGACATCGCACCAAGTGCAAAGATTATATCTGCACCTGCACCGACTAAAACAGCTACTGATGGAATGAAATCTCTAAAAATTAAAAATACAACGATTGATGTAAGTAAAATTGAATAAAACAGTATAGTGAATGCACGCTCAAGAAAATTTGCCGACATCGTAGCAGTCCTCTCGCTTGGACTTGATTCATAATCTATACCCGTAAGTGCAGATGCTATTGCATTGTTTAAATTGTTTTCTTCAACATCACGTATGTGGACATGGGCTTCTTGAACTTGGCGAGTAATCAGATGAGTTGAAGAATAAGAGGATGCATTTTGTTCAAAACCTGCAAGAGAAAAAATACGATTTGCAATTTCGTCTAACTCAAGACTTTTTGAATGATATTGTTCGCGTATTTGTGAGTCGTTTGTGTACAAAGTTTGCACTTCAAGATCAGATACTTGTGAGCGAAGCTCAAAAAAAGCTAATTTTATATCATCGGCATCAGTAACTTTTTGTGAACGTGAAAGTTCTGCCTGAATTATATAATCAGAAGGTCGTTTATTTTGAGCAATCTTGTTGATTACATAACCATTCTGTTCCAAAGAATGCTTAAAATCATCAATATTTACTTGCTCAGATACGGAAATTTCAAGGTCAATACCGCCCTTGAAATCTACGCCTAAACGCAATGGACTTATAACTGTGATAAATAAAATTGAAACGATTGCCAATAGAATTGGTAATATCATTAGTTTTTTGTAGTCCCCTAAATACGGATTTGCAATGTCCATAATAAACACACTTTTAAATTTCTAAATTAATTTGCACATATGTACAAATATGGATTGTTAATGAAATTAAAATGAATGTGCAACATTAAAAAAGTGAGCCTGAGCGTCAAAGCAAAAAATTAATCGCAAGAATGACTTGAAATATTATAATTTAATATTTTTGAGAGCGCACTTATTGCATCATCTGGAGAGGGGTACGTCGGTATTTGATAATCATCAAGCATTTTTGCATGAAGTTGAGTATAATCTCCACCAGTACATACTGCGACAATTGGTTTTTTTGATTTTGTTTTTGCTTGCGCAAGAACATTTATTATCCGCGAATCAAGACTTGCAGTTTGAAAAAGAATAATCACAACAATCGCATCAATATTCTCATCGGCTATTAATAGTTCAAGTGACTTTTCATAACGTTGTGAATCAGCATCTCCAATTATGTCAAGAGGATTTTGAATATTCGAATAAGATGGAAGAAAAGCTTTAAGTTCCGATTTTGTTTTATCACTAAAATGAGCAAGTTTTAATTGGTGTTTTTCAATAGAATCTGATGCTAAAACACCATTCCCACCACCATTAGTCAAAACCGCTATTTTTGATGAAAAGAATTTTGGAACTTGAAGGATTTTTGCAAGATGAAATAATTCATCTAAATTCTGAGCTTCAATTGCACCTGCCTGTTTGATGGCAGATGAAAAAATCTTATACGAACCTGCAAGAGTTCCGGTATGAGAAAGAGTGGCTTTTGCACCTAATGCCCCTTTTCCTGCTTTTAGTATCACAAGTGGTTTTGTAAGTGTCATTGAACTTATTGATTGCATGAATTTACGTCCATTTCTTACACCTTCAATATAAGAAATAACTGCACGAGTTTTATCGTCGTTGCAAAGATAATCCAATAAATCTGTTTCGTTTATACATGTGCCATTTCCATAAGATATGAATTTTGACATGCCCATTGCAGATTTTGCACACAAATCAATAATGCAACCACCAACCGCACCGGATTGAGATACAAATGCAATAGAACCAGTATTTGGCCTACCCAATTTGTAAGTTGGTAGAAAAATACTATCGTTTCTCCAATCAGGATTGAGCACACCCATACAATTTGGACCGATAAGTGCAATATTATTTTGATCGGATAATTTTTTTATTCTCAATTCTTCATTTGAATTTGAAACTTCTGAAAAACCACCAGATATTACGACTACTGATTTTAGACCATGTTTGAGTCCATCTTTTAGTATACCATACACTGTTTTTGCAGGAGTTGCAATTATTGCACAATCAATATTTTCGCCAATTTCAGATAGTTTAGAGTAGGACTTCAGCCCCATTATTTCTTTTTCATTTGGATTTATTGGATAAATTTTTTTACTAAAACCTGCTTGTAAAAAATTTCTAAGAATGGTGTGTCCGACTTTTTTTGGATTTTTTGATGCGCCTACAATTGCAACCGAATTTGGATTGAAAACATAGTCTAAATTCTTAACTTGGGGGCGTAATGTTATTTGTTTTTTTGAACATATCACATCAAAATTTGAACCACAGAGATTAGAAGTACTGTGATTATTTGCACATGTGTGAAAAGAATGAGATTTACGATTTTTATTTATAGTTGATTTTTTTGATGTTGAATAATTGTTAGGCGTTGAATATTTCTTAGAAGTTGAATGTCTTTTAGAGATTGAACTTCGCTTAGAGGTTGAGTTGTTATTTAATATTGAATGTCTTTTAGAGATTGAACTTCGCTTAGAGGTTGAGTTTTTTTTGGACGTTGGACGCGCGTTAGGTGTCAAATGTCGTTTAGAGATTGAATGCTTCTTAGACGTCATCGTATCACCCGCACATCTGCTGCCATCAAACCTTTTGGAGTGAGTATTAACGGATTTATATCTATTTCTTTGATTTTTTGAGCAAGCGCCAGATTTGATACCCGCCTTAATATCATTGAGAGTTCAAAAAGATTTACACCACGCTGTGAGCGAGCACCTTTTAGAATTTTAAATGAGTTGAGATTTGAAATCATTGACCGTATTTGTCTATCAGATGGAGGACATACGCGCATTTGAACATCTGAAAATATCTCTGCATAAATTCCACCAAGACCTAAGAGAACCACTGGACCAAACTGTTCATCAAGTTTTGCGCCCACTATGAGTTCTAAAGAAGAGGGCATAAATTTTTGTACAAGAATTTTTGCGTCTTTATCTATTTTTTTAAGACGTGTAAACTCCATTTGCGCTGATGATGAATTTTTTAAATTAAGTGCAAGTGCCTGCTGTTCAGTTTTATGAATTGCTTTTTTTGATATGAGTTTTAGAGCTATTGGATACCCAAGCTCATCTGCACAATCAATGACCTCGCTTTTACTTGATGCCACTTTGTATGGCACAACCGCAATTTGATATTTCTCAAGTAGGGAAAAGTCCATCGTGTTTTCCATATATACATCAGCCTTGAATGAGTGCCAAAACCACAGAGATTAGAACGAATGTAAACATCAAAAGTATCAGAACAATGTATAATGCATATTTCGTTATGTAAAATTCAAGTTTGGAAAAAAACATTTTTTGTCTATCAAGCCCTTTTTTCTTTTTTAGTGTCGCAGGATTTGCAGAATAGGCAAACACGTTTTGATTTGAGGTTTGATTTGATAAAATTGAAGGGATAGCCGTAGATGAACCTGATTTGAAACTGTCTTTTGGAGGTGTCGTAAGTGAAACTAATTCAGAAGAATCGTCAAGTGGAGTTGCAGGAATATTTTGATGAGTAGTCTGTTTCGAACCTAGTTTATCTGAAGAGTAAGAAGAAGATTGAGGATTAATTGTAGAATGTGAAGATGTCGGATTTGATAAATGTTCGCATTTCTCCAGCTGTGCAAATTGATCGTTGCTTTGTTTTTGATTCTTCTTTTTGTTAAATGAACCAAAATTAAATAATTCACGAATTTCGTCCTCAATAGAACTTGATTTTTTTTGTATGACAGTTGAACTACTATTTTGCGATAAAGAGGGTGCACCCGGATCTACACTTGGTAATTTGGAACCAGAATTGCTTTCGCTACTTGAAATATGATTTATATCAGATGCTTTTATTGAAGACCTATATCCTTTTGTAAGTAAGAATCCTTTTTCGGTTAGTGAAAAATTTACTTTTGCAGACTGTACGGATTGATCTATGTAATCGTAAGCTTTGAGTTTGTATAAGTGAAACGCCATGTCTTTTGAACGCAAATTTATGACTTTTTGTAAAGTATTTAGATCACGAACTCCAGACACCAAAGCATTTAGAATAGTTTGATCAAGAGAATCTATTGGTTCTGATGACTTTTGTATGGCTACACTGATTAAATCTTTACCATCCCCGGATATTGTGATAAGCGACTGACCTGCAACCGAAGATTCAATATTCAAAAGTCCCTTTAATTTCATTGAACCGATAAGATTTGCAGTATCAAAAAAGGAAGTGTTGATCTTAAGACCAAATTTCTCAATTGTAGATTGAGAATCAATTTTTTTTAATATTAATAAGTCAAGATACGTTATATCGTCTCCCATATTTGCCCTTAATCAATATAACGTTTATAAGCTTGTTTGAGCGTTTGCAAATGCCTAAAAAGAGTTTGCAGATGCAAGACAACTACGAATCAGTTTTTAATATTAGGCTTTGATACAGTCAAAATATAGAATTGACATGAGCAAAATACTCATGGACAACATAACTAACAAAAAGCAAATAGCTTGTTTGAATAAGAAGGTTTTTATATGAAAATAGATGTATTGGGAGCCGCTCACGAAGTTGGGCGCTCGTGTTTTGTGTTGAACGCGGATAAGAGAATAATGCTTGATTGCGGACTTAAGATACATGATAAAACAGATCCACATCTGTACCCCCTGCCACCGTATGATGGAGTTGATGCATGCGTTATATCACATGCGCATCTTGACCACGTAGGATTTTTGCCCTCCCTTTTTGATAAACACAACCCACAAGTCATATCCACACCACCAACAAGAGAAATAAGCGAATTACTACTTTTGGATTCAGCAAAAATAATTCTTGAAGAATATGGAACATTGCCATATAGAAGAAGTTCTCATGCTAATGCAATGAACTCGTTTAGGACTGTTTCTTATGGCCAACCGATAAATATTGGACAGACGACTATAACATTAAATGACGCAGGCCATGTTCCGGGTTCGTCTACAGTTTTACTTGAGAATGGACAAAAAAGAATTGTTTATAGTGGAGATTTCAAACTTTCAGATACTCAAATGCATACTCGCGCAAAAATCACCTCGGACGTAGATGTACTTATAATGGAAGGGACATACGCAAATAGAGATCATCCGAACCGCGAGGATCTTGAAATTGAGCTTGCCAATATTGCAAACGAAACGGTTGAAAACGGCGGAACTTTATTATTGCCTGCATTTGCAGTTGGAAGAACTCAAGAACTATTATCAGTACTTGCAAAACATACGACAGATATTGACATAAACGTTGATGGAATGGGAGTTGAAGCTTCAAAAATTGTGTCTAATTACAGTGCGTATGTAAGAGATATAAAAGAATTTAGAGAAAATATGAAAAAAGTTAATTTTATCACAGGGTATAAAGATAGAAAAAAAGTTCTTGAAAAACCTTCAGTAATAATATCCACCGCAGGTATGCTTCAAGGAGGTCCGGCGATGCAATATCTACTTTCACTTAACAAACAATCAAGATGCGTATTTAGCGGATATTGCGTTGAAGGAACAAATGGCCATAAATTACTTAATCACGGTTATGTTGAACGAGAGGAAGAACGCATTGTACCGCACGTACCAATTTCGTACCTTGATTTTTCGGCACATGCTGGAAGAAGTGAGCTTTTTGAATATGTAAAAGCAACAAATCCACAGAAAATATTATGCGTTCATGCAGATCCACAGGTCGGAGACAGTTTTGTAGAAGATTTGAGAATTGAAGGATACGATGCAATTGCGCCAGATATGGGAGATAGAATAGAGATTTAAGAATAAGACTGGGTGCACACCGACGTTTTTCTTTTTTCTTATGTATCCTTGTTTATATTTGTTTGTTTTTAATTTCGCATTTATAATTTTTGGGCACAAAAGTCATATGTGGGAGATTAATTGGAAGAGAATCTATTTGACGATTCTCATTTACAACATAAATGGGAGGAGTTCATATCACAATACTGTTCGCAGGACTTGGCCGAACTTGAGTCTAATTATCCTACTAAAAAATCTCTCAATATTGATTATGACGATATTTCAAAATTTGATTCTGAACTTGCCGGATTTTTAATTGAAAAACCAGACCTTGCCCTTTTTGCACTAAAAAAGGTAATAAGAAAACCCACTGCGGGGATAATGGATATCGCTTTTGAACCCCATGTACGAATTTTTAATTTATCAGACAACGATCTGATGATTCAGGATATTTCTGCAAAACATGTAGATACGATAATTTCAGTAAAAGGAATAATAACAAAAAGAACAGAAGTGATGCACAAGGTTCAGGTTGCATTATACAAATGTCTTATGTGCGACCATATAATGAAAGTGCCTATAACAAGACATACACTACCCCCAGAAATTTGTGTGGAATGTAAAAGACGCTCACTTAAATTGGACGAGGAAGGTTCGGATTTTGTAGATATACAAAGAGCAGAGTTGCAAGAGCTACTTGAAAGATTGAAAGGGGGTGCACCTGCCGCAAAAATAGCGCTTGTTGTTGAAGATGATTTAGTCAATAAGCTTATGCCCGGAGAAAATGCCCAGATTACAGGCATAGTTCGCTTAATGCCCCCATCAAAACAAAAAGGAAGAGTTTCAGAAGCACTTGGAAGCATATACTCACGATATTTGGAAGTATTGAGCATAACAACCATGAACAGAGATTTTGAAGAGATAAAAATATCCGCTGAAGAAGAAATTCAAATAAAAAATATGTCAAAAGATCCAAAAATCTATGATATTTTACAAAATGCAGTTGCGCCAGGAATTTATGGACATGAAAGAGTGAAATTGGCAGTTGTATTACAAATGTTTGGCGGAACTAAAGGAAAAATGATGCCGGGTGGTGCAAAAATTCGTGACGATGTTCATATTCTTTTAATTGGAGATCCAGGTTCTGCAAAATCAAGAATGCTTCAGTATGCAAGAGATTTAGTTCCAAAAGGCATATTTGTATCTGGAAAATCAGCAACTGGTGCAGGATTAACTGCATCTGCAGAAAAAGATGAACTTGGGGATGGTGGTTGGACACTAAAGGCAGGTGCACTTGTTTTGGCGTCTGGCGGGCTTGCATGTGTCGATGAGTTTGATAAAATGGATGAGAGTGAACGAAGCTCTATGCACGAAGCTATGGAATCTCAGACAGTTTCAGTTGCAAAGGCAGGCATAGTTGCAACATTTAGAACAAAATGTTCAATATTGGCAGCTGCTAATCCGAAATATGGTAGATTTGATAAAAATAGATTGCCTGCTGAACAATTTAATATTACCCCGACAATTCTTTCAAGATTTGATTTGATTTTTGTTATTTATGACGTTTTAGATAGAGTAAGAGATTCAGAAATGGCAGATGCAATTTTATCTTCACATTTAAATCAGAAAAAAGTTGTTGCGAATGAAGGCGAATTAGATAGAGATCTTCTAAGAAAATATATTGCATTTATGCGAAAAAACATTAATCCTACACTCTCAAAAGAGGCTTCAGAAAAGATAAAAGAATATTACGTTGACTTGAGAGTTCGCGGAGCACAGGCGGGTGCAGTTCCGATAACTCCAAGACAGATTGAAGGAATTATAAGACTCACAGAGGCATCTGCAAAAATGAGGGCATCTGACATTGCAGATGCACAAGATGCAGAACGAGCGATAAGTCTTCTAAATTATATGCACGACCAAATTATGAAAGACAAAGAAACCGGGGCTATAGATTCAGATATAATTTCTACTGGAAAACCAAAATCGCAAGTTGATAAGATAAACCAAATATTAGTGATAGCAAAGCAGTTACAAAAGAAATACGATTTGGTTGAAATAAATATGATAATTGAAGAAGCCAAAAAAGAGAACATATCAGAAGCAGATGCAAGAAAATTACTAGAAGAATTAATTTACAATGGAGATTTGTATAAAGTTAAACACGGTTATGTGAAAACGGTTGACGGATACTAAATCGAGATAGCAAGAATGTTTTTATAATTACACATATAAATATACAAAAATGAACAAAATTACAAATGCATTTACAAAAAAGACAATAATAGTGAAAAATTGTTTTTTGAATTTTTTTAGAAGAAAACGTGCAAGTACAATAGTTGAAAAAATACAAACTAATTTTTCAAATAGTGAGAACAATACCAATAAAAATCATCTTAAAAAAAGTGAGAAAATAAATAAAAACAATTTAAAATTAAAAAAAGCGTTGCAATTATATGAAACAGCAGTTAAAACAGCGAATACACAATTATTTTTAGAAGCAAGAGAATTGTGCGATCAAGTAATTAAATTTGACTGCAAATGTGCAAAGGCATATAAAACACGGGGAAAGATATGGCTTGAAATTGCCAGAACTAAAAAAATGTCTCTGAGAAGAAAAAAAGGATTTGAAAATGCATTAGAAGATCTTCAAAAATCTGCAAAGCTTGATGAAACTGATTTGTATGTGGATTTAGAAATTTCAAAAGTATATTTGCTTGATAAAAAACGCGAAAAAGCGATAGAGGTTATAGATAGAATTCTAAATAACATTGAAAAAAGCAAATATAAAGATGACAAACAATTATTTTCAAAGGTCTATTGCGAACTTGGAAATTTTTATGCATCAGGTTTAGAAGATTGTAAAATAAAACGCAAAAAAAACAGACGTTTTGAAAAAGCAGTACAAGCATATAATAAATCACTTGAATACGATCATACTAAGTCTAATATTTACAAAAGACTTGCAATGCTTTACTATAAAAATAATGATTATGAACTATCAATAGAATATTTTCAAGAAGCAATTTATAGAGGAATGAAACGTGCAGATACATATGCTCAGCTTTCTGCAATATATTACAGATATGCACAAGAAATATTTGAACAAAACAAAGAATGCTTTTTGAAGAATCAAGAATTTGATATACAAAAAGGGATTTGGCTTCTTGAAAAAGCACAGATAAATGCAAACAAATCACTTGATATAAACCCGCAGGATAAAACAGCTACATGGGTAAAGAATAGTCTTAATGGAAAAATACGCACTTACAAAAGACTTATGCTTAATAGTGATGACAAACAGATTAAACAACTAAGAGAACCGTTGTATTCGTCTTAGTAATCAGTATACGATATTAAACGAGCTAAACAACTAAGAAAACAGTTGTATTCGTCTTAGTAATTCATACACTTTTGGAGAATCGGTTTGGGTTACATAAAGTAGAAGTTGTGGAGAACAAGTAAGTATTTCTTCTACTACGATATCATTTGTAAAAAGAGACGATGAAATGTAAGATATGATTCCTTTTTGAGAAGCTATTTTATCAGAGTAAGATAACGATATTTCAGAGATGTCTTTTTTCATATATAAAATTTCATTCTTTGCGATATACTTTTCAACAAGATCGCAATTTTGAAAATCAAGAAATAATTTTGCAGAATCACTACCGGCAACAAACTTAAATATTTGATTTTTCTCGTAGGGAATATGAGAAAAAATTTGTTGAATCTGCTTTAATGTTTGAGATGAACGTGATAGATTTGCTATAACAATTGAATCACGAATAGATATTGTGAAATCACTTAACATTTTAGTTGAACTAATTGAGTTAGATGAATTGCGTTGATTTATTAAATAAGATGAACGTGAATTATTTTTTTCTAAATTTAAACGACGTAATGAGGCTAGGACTGCATCAAACTGAGATTTTGAAAGAGTTTTTTGATCTTCAATTATTTTTCGTGCAAGTGCTCTGCGATTTACAAGCCCATCTGAGCATGCAAAACGAATATGTGCATTTTTGTTTAAATAGTCCTCAATTATTTGTTCTATTTGTGTCATACTTGTATTATTTGAGTTAAATATTTATAAAATATGATATTCGTGACACACAATTTAAATACATGAATATGAGATTAAAAGAACACTATTGATAAGAGGTGTGAATATGAATAATGCACAGATTAATAATCAAACTAAGAATATGAGAGATTTTGCACAGAATAATAACAATAATAATGGAAAAACGATGCCAAATGGTACAGATACTGCAATGAGTTTTAGTCTAGTAGAAATACTAAATGAAAAAATTATACGTAGTAAAGAGCTTACAGATGTAACAAAAAAACAAAATAAAAACATAAAAATGTCAGATTTAACAGTTGGAACAGTTGACCCAAAAAAATTTAATTTGAAGGGAAGGGGAAGTTTTTGCTAATTTGAATCAACTAAAGGGGTTTTAATATTGTGTGAACAATATTGATACGTTGATAGATATGACTTTGTTTAAGTTAAAATCAGGTCTTGCCCAAATGTTAAAAGGCGGGGTGATAATGGACGTTACAAACGCCACACAAGCAAAAATTGCACAAGATGCAGGTGCAGTTGCAGTTATGGCGCTTGAAAGAGTCCCTGCAGATATTCGGACACAAGGAGGCGTGGCACGAATGTCAGACCCACTTATTATTAAACAAATTCAAAAGGCAGTTTCTATCCCAGTTATGGCAAAGTGTAGAATTGGGCACTTTGTTGAAGCACAAATATTGCAAGCACTAAAAGTTGATTATATAGATGAATCAGAAGTGCTTACAGTGGCAGATGAACAAAAACATGTTGAT
>CAZHIX010000011.1:0-19882 GCA_964532715.1 Microcaldota archaeon
ACCATCCATAACATCTCTGTTATTGAACTTGTAAGTCATTACTGTCACATTCCAATTTGAAAAAAGTCCAACATTTGCAACCAATGCATGTTCTTTGTCTACAGTGCTTGATCCTCCAACAACAAATGCATTTGCAATATTTCCAACAAGCATTACACCATAACTATCATTTTCGTAATTTTCGTTTTCATAGTTTGCTCCAACATGTTCAGTTGCCCCCCGAAGTTCAAATCCACCTAGATCTACATTTGCATGTGCAAACTGATGATCAATTGAATCCCTAAGCCCATATTCTTCAATCATATCATTATCAATAATTAGTTTAAACCACTGACCATTTGTTCTCAAATACGCAACTCCGTGGTAAGTATCACTAAAATTCTCATCGCTTCCTCTGGCAATCTTCCAAAACTGTGTCTTAAATGTTCCATCTGAATCTCCAAATGTGCTATCTAAGTTTGCAACTATGTATTCGTCTTTTACTGGGATGGCTTTTCCATCCATAGACGTTCCATCTCTCACATACTGATTAATCATCCCCATAAAATCCCAAACTTTTGCTGAGAGTATTTCTGTATGTGTGAGCTCACCGCGCGCCATATATTCGCTGACACCCTCTCTTGGAACATAAACTCCTTCTACAACTGCTCTCTGTCTTGGATTTGCACCCTGCACTACCCCTCGCAGAGCATTTGCAACTCCATCTGCATCTCTTCCTTCACCTGCAGATAGGGTAACATCTGCAGAAATTGGATTCCACTCCATCTGAGCTAAACCTTTTCTTGCATTAGAATACGCATTTGCAAATTGCGCAGTTATATTATCATAACTTGGTATAAATCCAAGATAATTTTTACGATTTGAAATTTCAAAAGTTCTTGTAGAAACCATTCTCTTGATATATTCATCTGCATAATAGTGATTACGTCTGAAATTATCAATCATATTATTATATGGCACATTAATTCCACTTCTAACTTCCTCTACTCTCATACCCGAAAATGCGCTCTCAAAAGGAAGTCTACCATAATCCCCGGCATTTAAATACGGCAAAAGTATCTGCATGCCTCTATTAAAAATTATGTTTGGGGCTTGTATTGAGCCTTTTGCTAATTCTGATGATTCTGCAACTCTATTTTGAACCTCATCTGTTCTGCTTGCAGATTTCTCAAACGAGTTTTCTAATTGAATCATCAAACTTGCCATAGTTTCATGTCTTTTTGTAATATCTGTTTGCATATAATAAATATCAGATAAGTACCTTGAAGCAATTGAATAATAATCCGACGCAAGTTTTGCCTGCAGTCTTCTTTGTTCATCTACATCTGGCACATCTACTTGTTGGCCTTTCAAATAATCAAATTCTGAGGCGTTTTCAAAAAACTTAGTTCTGCTAAAGTATGTAGCTTGTGTTCCGGCAGGCATAGTAAGTGAGGAATTTATTGCAGATACTATTTCAATTGGTTCAACTACTGCAAGTTCTCTACCAAATAAATTAGCTGTCACAAGCTGACTTGCAAAATCAAATGTGTTTCTGTAATTTTCTATCTTATTTGTAGCCGATTGCATATATTCATACTTTGTCTTAGCATTTGCTCCACTCACAATTGAGGCTGGGTCATTTGTTGAATCTGCAGACGAGTATCTATCTGAAAAGCTTCTCCATGCCAAATATCCTGCCTTAAGTTTTGCTCTACCTATATCATTTTGATACACAATATCTTGCATTATCTCAAAATATTGTTCTATGGTTGTTTGCTCTGAACTTTTCATACCAAATATTTCACGAACCTTTGAGAGTCCCTCACCATTTTTTCCATACCTTGATACCAATATATCTTCCAAATATGGTCTATAACCTGTTTTTAAGAGTTCAAAAATCTGTTGTATTTTATCCAAACCCATTACATCTTCCAAATATGGTCCATAACCTATTGTTTTTAAGAGTTCAAAAATCTGCTGTGCTTTATCCAAATCCATTATTGGTTTTCCTCTGAGAATATGATCAGACATTGCATCATCAAACGCATTGTATGCGCCTATCGCTTCTGCAAGCATATCTACAGATTTTAACAAAACTTCAGTATCAAGTCGTCCATTCACATTAATTGAATTTTTTAAGCAGGGCAATATCGCATCTCTAACAATTATAAGTTGATCTTGCGCCTTTCGTTTATCTTCCTCATTTAAACTCGAATACGCACTAATAAGTTTAAGCACTGCATTCTGAAGAATATCTACATTATCAAAATAACTAAAATTCTTAATTTGTATCAAGTTATGTATAAACTCATCATATTTCTGTTTAGTGTCTTTTGTGCGTTTTGGTACTTGTGAACTTAAATTTTGACCTGTACTTTGTTCAACAGTATTCTCATCATCAAACTCAAGAATCGATTTTCTTTTATCACCTACGACATTTTCATAATCTGCTGGTTCATAATCTGGAGTAGTCTGAGTAGTTCTGTTTCTTTCCCCAAGTTCTAACTCCCACTCCTCCTTTGATGACCTTGAAGCAACCAATTTACAATCAGGATATTTTTTTCTAATATCCTTCACATAGCTACTTATAATGTTTCTTGCCTCTTGCAAATACCAATACGAACCTTCACCTGTTTTTATATTCTGATTTATATCATGATTTTGAGTGTTTGCAACAATTTCACATTTTTGTTCAAGGAGTTTTAACCTTCCTATTTCTTGTTTTGTAATATACTTCAATTCATAATTATCTTCCCAAACCATTTCAATTGAAGCTTCCCCTCCTTTTCTTACAATTTCGTCTTTATACAATTGTGCTACTTCATTTATTGCTTTTTTATACTCATTCGTGCCAAGTACGCTAAATATGATTTGTTGATTCACAATTTTTTCATTAATCGCATTTTCAAATAATGATATTAATCTCTCAATTCTTTGTGCATCTATCTTACTAATTTTATACTTTGAAATAATATCTCGTGCGTTTTGTTCTAAACTCATATGCGATCGAAATAGCATTCTTTCACCACACTAATTGCTTATCTTCTCATCCAATCTTCCGTGCTCTATCATTGCGTTGACGTTTTTAAATCTCACTATTAAACTCATGAATATGTGCGAAATATTTCTCAAAGTGTCAGGTCAAGTGCAAGGTGTCGGTTTTAGGGCGCATACAAGACAAATCGCGCGCGCTCTAAAAATAAACGGTTGGGTAAAAAATGAACAAGATGGTTCAGTCTCCATTTATGCGCGCTCTGATAAGAAAACATTAGATCTTTTTCAAATAAGATTAAAGAATATAAAACACAGATTAGGCCCAAATGTTCAAGAGTTAATTGTAGTAAATAAAAACAGCTCTTCAACCGATAAAAACATAATCGGTTTTCATATCAAATCCTAACCTTCACTTCAATATCGCCCAACCTAAAACTGCTCCAACTATTGCACAAATCATATTTGTAGTCGCTTTTGTTCCAACTCCTCTTTCTTCTAAAACTCCAGCAAGTGAATCTGCAAACGAACCCACAAATCCAATAAGTCCAATATAAATCATTTCCCATGCGTCTATGCTTTGTGGCATTAATATATGAGCAACTGCTCCAATGAGTAAAGCTCCACTAAAACTCACAATCGTTCCAAGTGTGGAAATACATCCGCTCTCTCCACGTTTAGCGTCTTTGAAGGTAAGTAAACTTTTTGGTGCAGGTCCTAAAACTCCAAGTTCGGATGCAAACTTATCTGCCATTATTGCTCCAACCGAACCTAAATATGCTCCAACTCCAATAAACGAGGAAGCAACTGCACAAAACATTGGTACTATCCCATTGGCCAAAACATTTTCCCAACTTCGTTCATGTTCATAAATCCCGATTTCACGTTTTTGTTCATATCCATATTTTGTAGCGACTACAGATGCTACTAAAAACACCAAAAATATTACAAACAGCTCTAACCCACTGAAAAAAAACACTACTGCCCCCATAACTCCTGCAAGTATTAGCCCAAGCTTGTCCAGCATGGTTGGATTAGTTGCCATAAAATCAGCATTTATTCCTTTTTCTCCTCAAGTGGGGATGCATACTTTTCAAGTATAATCGCGGTTTTATTAAGCACCGTTTGCACTTGCTTTTCGCTTTTGCACCCTGTGCAAATGATCTTACCGTTCTTAAAAAGTAGAAGTGAGGACTTTATCGGATCAGTCATTTTAAATATTGCTCCGGGAAACTGTTCTGGTTCGTATTCTACGTCATGAACTGACGATGCAATTCCATACAAGTCAAGCATAACTGCAAAATTTGCAGATGCAACAATGTTCTCAATCACAAAACTTGCCTTTGATTTTTTACGTATATTTTTTGCATATGTAAAAAGCATTTTCTGTGTCTTATTCACTGCAGTCTGAACTTCTTTTTCGTTTTTGCACCCTGTGCAAATAATCTTGCCATTTTTAAAAAGCAAAAGTGACGAGCGAGGTTCTTTCATTTTAAATATTGCGCCTGGAAATTGCTCTGGCTCATATTCAACATCATAAACCTTAAATGCAATTGAATATAAGTCCAAGTCCAATTGCAAATCTGCGGATGCCACTATGTTCTCTACTTTAAATTTTGGCCTCCCGATAAGAGACTTCGTTTTTTTCAAGCGAATCACCAGACTCTAATTTTAAACCTTACTACTATTTAAATGCAAATATTTATAAGCATCTTTACCCCCATCAATGGATAGCCAAATAGGGCAAAAATAAGGTTTAATCCGTGTTTTGGTGTATTATTATGGTAAAACGCTCACTTGGAAAAATGTCAAAGAGAACCCGAAGGCTCGGAGCCTCGGCTGTTAAACTATCTCCTGCTAAACTCGTAGCAAGCTATGAAGTAGGCGATGTAGTTGCAATAGTTCCAAATTCTCGCTACAATGGAATGCCTCATCCACGTTATCGTGGAAGGACTGGCAAAATCGTTGCAAAGCGTGGCAATTCGTATGAAGTGCAAATAACTGATTATGATGCAAAGAAAACTTTAATTGCGTCATCAATGCACCTTAAAATAAAAGCTTAAGTGGATAAATTCACTTAGTTATTGATGTGATTTTCATGTTAGGACGAAAAGAAGTATCGAGTGCTCCTGCGGGATTGGCTTTAGTGAAATCTGTATTATCTGACCGCTCAAAAGAGGCAGAATTCGGCTATGAGCAACAAGTATGTCTTGACTATGCTAATCGCTTTTGTAAATTAAGTCAAACTCATTATGACCAGCTTTTGGATAATCTAAAACAAATTGAGGGTCTGAGTCTTGACTGTGCAATAAAAATTGCAGATATTCTTCCCGCTCACAAATCATCCGTGCAGGTAATCTTGGCAAAAGATAAAATTACTCTTGATGATTCTCAATTACTAAAAATTCTTGAACTTGTAACTCAAGCATCTAAAGATCGTATTGAACCAATAATCGCGTCCATTGCTCAAACGAATAGCGCCTCTTCAAAATCAAAAGATTCAAAAGAAGATAAATACGACGAGTCGGATTCAAAAGAAGTTAAATCTACATCCGATTAATAATATTCACATATCTATTTTATTTTGATTTTGTTTAATATTTTTGGGTTCTTTTAAAACAGGTGGGGTGTTTTTATGCAGGTTGAAAGAGAGGAATACGCGTGGGTTATTGATTTTTTACCTCATGGACGCTCTAGTGAACGCGAACCAGAGCCAATGGCTCAGCTTATCGGTGAGAAATTTTTCACTCTTTTTGAAGTTAGTGTAAAAAAAGACAGTAGCCTTCAGTTTGGGCAACGTGTTTATCTTGGAAAAGATGAGCGCCCCCAAGTAGAACGAATAAGAAAAAGAATAACTTTTGACGATTTGACTCCTACTGCAAGAAACGAAGCGCCTTCTGTTCTAAAAAACATAATCGCCTCAAGAGAACCTGATTTCATAAATTTCTTCAACAAAGCAGGTCCATTATCTGTGCGCCTTCACCAGCTTGAATTAATTCATGGAATTGGTAAAAAACATCTAACTCAAATTCTTGATGTTCGTGAATCTTCTCCTTTCACTTCGTTTGAAGATGTAAAATCACGTGTTCCACTTTTATCTGATCCTATGCAAATGCTTGCAATGCGAATAATGCAAGAACTTGAAGGAAAAGAGCAGAATTATTTGTTTGTGCGACCACCAAGAAAAGAAGGAGATTTGCCATATCGCGGACACGGTGGCTTTAGAAGATAAATTTTTTCTATTTTTTCCTCTACATTCATTCATTTTGCACTAAAAATCTTTTCCTCTCCATCGTATTTTTATTCTTGTATTCATACTTGTATCTCATGCTTGAAAAAAAATTGTCAAAACGACTCGGTCAACACTTTTTGCAAGATATGCAAGCATTAACTCTTGAAGCCTCATTATTAGATATCACAAATAAACATGTGCTTGAAATTGGTGCCGGAGATGGTCGTTTATCAAATGCACTTTTATCAAAAAATCCAAAAAAGCTTACATTAATTGAGCTAGATACTTATTGGGCAAACTATCTTTCAAAACGTTTTTCAACAAATTCAAATGTAAATGTGCTTCATCAAGATATTCTTGATTTAGATGACAATTTTGATTCCGATATAATCTACGGGAACATCCCCTACAATATCACTTCTCAGATACTTGAAAAACTCTCAAAACTCAAATTTGAAAATTGTATATTATGTATGCAAAAAGAAGTCGTTCAAAGAGTCTGTGCACCACCCTCTTCTTCAAACTATGGTCGGCTTTCAGTATTTTGTCAACTTCATTTTCAAACAAATCCTCTTTATGTTTTTGAAAAAGAGCTTTTTACCCCAATTCCAAAAGTGGATTCCCAATTAATTCAACTAATCCCAAATAAGAAAAAAAATATTCCGAAAAATTTTGAACTTATAGGTTCAGCGCTTTTTTCTCACCGTCTCGCATCTGTTAAAAACGCGCTTTTTCATTCAAGAAAAAAACTCGGTTTCAAAGATAAAGACCTGATACGTGATAAAATCTCTAAATTAAATAATATCAATAAAAAAGTCTTCATGCTCACCCCAAACGAAGTTTTGGATATCTGCAAGTCTTTTACTTAAATTCAGATTTTTGAGAGTTTTCTTTTTTTTATAATCTTTTTATCCTGTTGGGGTTTGTCTACGAAAATTTGTTTATCACCAACACTGTAAATTTGTTTTGCAATAGCATTCCCACTCATTTTTTCTCTATCTACTATCTCAATTTTACATTTTTTTGATTTTTCATGGTATGTAGCAAAACATTTTCCAACTGCCAAATTCTCTTCAACATTTATTTGTAATCTCTCAAGCTCTTGCATTTTTTTTGTGCCTGCAACTTTTTTTGAATTCAAAAATATCTCAACATCCTGTAGGGGTAGTGCTCCAGAATCAAAATTTATTGTGCATACTTTATTTTTGCATCCTCTTGTAAAACTTGGTTTTTTATAAGCCTGTGAAAAAATCTTTGAAAAAACAATAACTGTTGTGATTACTGCCATCACAAAAAATGTCATAATCAAAACTGCGCCAATCCACAAAAATTCTATATCTTTTTTTTGATTTATCTCATTACTGTTCATTTGTGATTTTTTTGGTTGTATGAAAACTTCAACTTTTTCGTCATTATACTCTATTCTCCAAAGTCCTGTCTCTTCAACTTTTATTTTTCCCTGACCATTCTCAAGTTGCACTTGTATTTGTTTTGCGCTCGGACTTATAGCAATCGCACTATCGTTGTATTTAGTTGTCTGTTCAACTAAAATTTCAAGTTCTTCTCCAACGTATGTCGTGCTTGTGAGTATACTACATCTAATATTACAAACTAAAATCAAAATTAGAACCAAGAGACTGCTTATTTTTGTGTTCATACTATGTCTTCTCTTTTTTACATTTAAATCTTGCACTTCATTGTCAAGCTGATTTGAAACTCACTTGTCACTTGCATGTGGGTGGTTGATTTATGTGTCATCTCAATCAGTGGCTTTCAAAAGCCGCTGGTGCTCCAAAGTGCCATCGGCACTTTGTGAGTGGCAATCCATTTGCTAAAAATGAGCACAAGACATTGAAGCGACGCAGTCGTTGGATGTAGCATCTTCAGGCGCGTAAGCGACTGGAGACGCGACAGCGCACCAGCGCTGGCTGTGATTTGTTCCAAAACAATTTGCGTACTCAAGCCATCTATGACTGGGTGCTCTTTGAGCAAATCTGATTTTCTATTTTCAAATGTCTATTTCATTGCAGGTTTTAACTTCATTGCAAGTTTTTTATCATTTATAGCAAGAATTCTCATAGCCATAAACGCACCATTTTTTGCATTATCTACTCCAACACATGCAACTGGAACTCCTGATGGCATCTGCATTGTAGATAACAACGCGTCAATTCCAGATATTTTAACGTCAAGTGGCACTCCTATTACTGGTTTAATTGTTTTTGATGCAACAACTCCTGGGAGTGCGGCTGATAATCCTGCCATAGCAATTATGACTTTTGCACTCGTTTTATTTACAATCTCATCTACAAGTTGCGGATTTCTATGTGCAGATGCAACTTCAATTTTATTTTTTATATCAAATTCTTCAAGTTTTTTTGCACACGTTTGAGCATGTTGCATGTCCGATTGTGAACCAACTATTATCAACACATCTTCAATCATTCTCTCACCTCACAAATTTTCTCCCAGTAATTTTTTCATAAACTTCAATATATTTATTTGTCGTATTATCTATAACTTCTTTTGGTAGTGCTGGTGCAGGTGGGCGTTTATTCCATCCAAGTGAACTTACATAATCACGTACATATTGTTTATCAAATGAGGGTGGGTTTTTACCAATCTCATATTTATCTTTTGGCCAGTATCTGGAAGAATCTGGAGTAAGAACCTCATCAATCAATATGATTTCATCATTATACATTCCAAACTCAAATTTAGTGTCTGCAAGAATTATGTCTTTTGTTAGTGCATACTCTGATGCACGTTTGTATATCTGAATACTTTTTTGTTTTATTAATTCAAAAGTATCTTTACCCACAATTTTTTTTGCCACTTCTTCACCAATATTTTCGTCATGTTCTCCAATCTGTGCTTTTGTTGATGGGGTAAATATCGGTTCATCAAGTTTTTGTGCATTTTGTAAATTATTTGGCAATTTTATTCCACACACACTCTGATTTTTTTTGTATTCCTCCCAACCAGAACCAACCAAATATCCTCGTACGACACATTCAAGCATTATTGGTTTTGCTCTAACGACTCTCATAGCTCTTCTTTGCAATTTCAACTCATCTGCAATCTCCAAAAGTTCATCTGGCAAGTTAAGCGGTTTTACATGTGTCTTAATTATGCTCTCAATTTGTTCAAACCAAAATTTAGAAATTTCTGTGAGCACTAATCCTTTGTATGGTATTCCTTGTCCAAATACTACATCAAACGCAGAAAGTCTATCTGTGGCAACCATCAGCAGATCATCTTCAATTTCATACGTATCTCTTACCTTTCCGCTTGAAAATTTTTTGAGTGGTAAATTAGTTTGTGTTATTGCATTCATTTTTTCACCTGATTCTTACCTTTTTTATCTTCATATTATACATATAAAAATTGCAAACAATGCAAGTGCTAATATCCAAAGACTTAATTTTCTTATCTGTTCTATTTGGTTTTCACTAATTTTTTCAATCATTATTTTATAACAAAACGTGATATATGTAAGTGCGCATATAATCAACAAAGATACACTTAGTAAATTAAGTTGCATTTGCATGTCTGCTATAATTATCCAAAATATGCACAATGCAAAAACAAAAAAGAAAAACGCACCTATAATCATGGATTTTCTTTTTCCAATCAAAACCGGCAGAGTCTTTGAAATGCGAGCTTGAGTATCCCCCTGAACATCTTGAATTGTTTTTAAAATCTCACGCCCAAGCCCTGCGCATGTGGCTCCGATTGCAAGTGCCCAGAACAATGTAGGGATTTCAAATATCTCAAAACCAAGCGCAAGCGGTGCAAACAAAAATGATATGGCCATAGATAATGCGATGAATAAATTCCCTATAAATGCGACATCCTTGAGTTTGTAATTGTAAAAAAACGAAAATATTGCAAAAACAAGTGCGACTATGCCTGTGTTCGTATTAATAAAAAACCCAACTAAAATTCCCGTAATCAAACCTACAACCCCAAATAAAAGTGCATGTTGTGGGTGTATTTCTTTTATCACCAATGGTCGTTTTTTATCGTTTTTTCTATCCGCTTCAATATCAAAATAGTCGTTTAATGCGAATGCTCCCAAATTTATTAATATTGGAACCATTAGCGCATAAACTATATGTTGTATATGAATACATTGGCTAATCTGTGCACTTTGTTCATATCCAATATCACAAATCGTAATCTGTTCTATTCTAATGGCAATAATCAATGCAACAAAAACTGCAAGTGAGGATAAAATTGCGTGTTCAAAACGTGTCAATCTAAGCCATGTTTTGATTTTTTTTACAAGACGCATAAAATCATGTATTTGTGAAGGTTTAAATCTGCTTTCATTCAAAATGTGATTCTATGAATTCTAAAAATTCTTTTATGGGTATCTCATATCCATACGAACAATCAAAAGTTGTTTTTTTATCTGCGCCTTACGAGGCGACATCTACCTACTTAAAAGGGCAGGCATCTGGTCCAAGTGCAATACTTGATGCGTCCGCTCAAGTAGAAACATACGATATAGACTTAGATTCTGATTTTATAGATAAGATTGCGCCTCATGTTTTATCGGAACTAAAGATACAAAAACTTGAACCGAAAAAAGCAATAGATGCGGTTGCATCTGCATGTTCTAAAGTTTTTGATGACAACAAGTTTCCACTCACGCTCGGTGGTGAGCATTCAATTTCACTTGGGCCTATAATTTCTGCGAATTCTCACTTTGAAGATTTATGTGTGCTTCATTTAGATGCACATGCAGATATGCGTGACGAATTTCACGGCTCAAAATATAATCACGGGTGTGTAATTGCGCGCGCAAGAGAACTTGTACCCGTGGTTTCTGTTGGCGTAAGAAGCTACTGTTCAGACGAATCAAAAATAATTAAAAAAAACTACTCAGATGTTGTTTTTGGTCCTCAACTTGACAGTAATATAATTGATAAAATAATATCAAAAATAAACGAAAAAAATGTTTATATCACCATAGACGTAGATGGTTTTGACCCTGCAATAATGCCTGCAACTGGGACTCCAGAGCCAGGCGGACTTTTGTGGTATGAAACTCTTGCACTTTTGAAAAAAGTCTCCAAAAAGAAAAATGTAGTTGGTGCAGATATTGTGGAACTCGCACCAAGAAAAGATGATGTAGTAAGTGATTTTGCATGTGCAAAACTTGCATATAAACTGTGTGGTTATTGTCTTCTGAAGTGATATAAAACGTACATCAACCCACCAAAAACATATAGGGTGTTGCATAATTAAACGCAAAATTTAGTCAATTTCAATTCGTGAATTTGTGCAAAAATTGTTGTTTTCCAAAAAAAGGGTGGCTCAGAGATAAAACGCAACACCCTATAAAACATATGCAATACTCATAAAAATATACTATGTGAAAAACCCTTATGGCGTCTTCATCATCATTAGCATTCAAAGTGGTTTTACACCGAGATGCACATAGCGGGTATTGGGCAGAAGTTCCTCAACTTAAGGGATGTTATTCTCAGGGGAATACTCGCAAAGAAGCTCTGGAAAATATTCAGGAAGCAATAGAATTATACATTCATTCTGTTGGTGTGTATAAGCCTCGTACTATGAAGAAAAATGAGGTTGAATTACATACGGTGCTCGTGGATGCCTAAATTACCTATAATTAGTGGAGACAAATTAGTGCGCATTCTGATTCAAAAGCGCGGATTTAGATTTAAGTGTCAAAAGGGAAGTCATGTAATCCTAACTCATGATTCTTTGCATCCTATAACCATCCCCTTACACTCAGAAATTAAAGTGGGTCTTCTAAACGACATACTAAAAACTGTAAATCTAACTAGACGAGAACTAATGTCAAAATAATCTTTACTCAATAGAATCTCAGTATCTTGCATATCAATTCATATGATGTCTTATTCGTCGCTGTTTTATCCTCAAATTGGGTTAAAGACCTTGCAACTCAATCGACGGCTAAAGCCGTCGGTGCACCAACGCCTGTGTACAAGCGTTGATTGTGTTGCGGATCCAATTTGGGGATAGACTGCTCAAATGAGGGATACTCCACTACTTGCAGTGGGGACTCTTCGGCGGGCTTCATGTAGTCATGTGAAGTGTTTTATATTATGCCTACATTTGCATCTCATGGTAGATGAACTAATGACTGCCCAAAAGCTCTCAAAGTTTCTTATTGAACGAAAGTGTATCAAAATCGCAAAAAATCGCGATGAATTTTTTACTCTAAAATCTAAAAGAAAATCTCCTATCTTCATAAATATGGGTTCACTTATAGATGGTGAAGCTTTGGATGTATTGGCAAATGCATATGCGGATAAAATATATTCACTCATAAAATCCGGTTCGCTTGAACCATTTGATTTCATATTTGGACCTGCTTACAAAGCAATTTCACTTGGCGCGCTAACCTGTGCATCGCTTTATCGTCGCCACAAAATGCACTGTAAATTCTTATATGATAGAAAAGAGCAAAAACTCCATGGTGATGTAAATGCAGATCAATTAATTGTAGGTGCCAATCAATTTGAGCAAAACTCAAAAATACTAATAATTGATGATGTAATTTCTTCCGGGCAATCAAAATTTGATACTGCTCAAAAATTGAAATTTTTAGGAGAGCATTCTATAGTTGGTGTGATGGTTGCAGTAGATCGTCAAGAACTCGGTGGAGATGAGCATCACGTCTCTGGTTGTGTGGCTTCTGAAATAAATGAAAAATTAGGTTGTTCTTTGTTCTCAATTGCGAATATGGGCGATATATATGTCGCTCTAAAACCAAATCTTTCAAATTTGCAATCTCAGTATCTGTGTGATTATTTCAAAAAATTCGGTGCACCTGACACTCATAGTTGGGCATATCGTTGATTTTTGGGTGGTCTGATGAATTATATCGAACATCTAAAATCGCAATCAAA
Organism: Microcaldota archaeon; assembly: GCA_964532715.1. Taxonomy (GTDB): domain Archaea; phylum Micrarchaeota; class Micrarchaeia; order Anstonellales; family Anstonellaceae; genus 1-14-0-10-45-29. The sequence goes on from CAZHIX010000011.1 coordinate 13,117, forward strand.
AAAACACAAAACAATTCTATGTTTTGGAATTGACCCCAATCTAGACAAATTTCCAAAATCTATTAAGGGCTCAAAAAAGAAAAAAATAATTGATTTTTACTGTTCAATAATTGATGGCGCTCCAAAATATTCGTTTTGTGCATTAAAGCCAAATTATGCATTTTTTGCTCAATATGGTCTTGAAGGAATTGAAGCTCTCTGTGAGCTAATCGGTATGTACAAGCGAAAATATACAATAATTCTTGACGTAAAACGTGGTGATATATCAAACACGGCCACTGCGTATGCAAAAGAAGGTTATGAGTTTTTTGATGCGCACTCATTAACGCTCTCCCCACTAATGGGTAAGGATTCAATCTTCCCATTTTTGCAATATTTTGATAATAAATCTAAAGGTGCATATCTTTTATGCAGAACCTCAAATCCAGGTGCAAATGACTTTTTAACTAAACAATTAGGTGCACAAACTCTGTATTCTAGTATATTGCAAACTTGTATTGGATGGGATAAACGACTTGGTTTTGTAGTTGGGGCAACAGATTCACAAGATCTAAAAAAAATACTTAATCAAATTCCAAGCGATTTAAACACACCTCTGCTTATCCCTGGTGTTGGTTCACAAGGTGGGAATGCACAAGAAGTCATGTCTGAACTAAAATCTCATATTAATCTTCTTTATACTGCCAGAATAAATGCTTCTTCTTCAATTGCATATGCGTTCAAAATACGTGGCAACTCCGATTTTGTTAGCTGTGCTCACGATGCAATGGCCGACCTAAACGAGTTTTTACGATTATAATCTAATATTTTACATCGTGGATCTTTTATACGACGTCGCGTATCCGCTACTTCGATTATTCAATATTATTCAATATTATTCAATATTATATTAATTATACTGTTCTATATTAATTATACTAAATTTCTACTATACCTTAAGTTACAATGCTTCTATTTTTATTGTGATTTTTCTCATTATTTCAACCACAATTTCAATCATAGTCACCCTCATCAAACTCTCCTAGTTCACTTGATCTTTAATCTTAGTCTAAACTAGAGCAAACCAAACATATTTCAATCTCATCTGTGTACGTTTTGTATGCGGTCTTCTGTACCAATATGTGATAAACGAGACTGGTTGGGGCTAAAACAACCAAAATCCGATTCTCACAAGGGTCAGAATGGAAGATTATTGATTTTTGCCGGTTCTTCTATATATCACGGTAGTCTCATTTTAGCGATAAAATCCGCTGTGCGGTTTTGTGATTTAGTTTATGTTTACACTCACGAATCAAATGAAGCACTAATTTCTCCGCTAAAAGAGCAATCTGCAAACATCATAGTCCTAACTCCAAGAACAATTTCTCAGTTCTTCAATTCAATTGATGCATTTTTGGTAGGTCCTGGCTGGGAGCAAAACGAGCAGAATCGCCTGATACTCCAAAAAATTCTAAAAACAAAAAAACCCACTGTGATTGATGCAACTGCTCTGCGTCTTTTGAATCTGTCAACTCTTCACAAAAACGTACTTCTTACTCCACACACAAATGAATTTGAGTCTCTTTTTTCGTTACCTGCAAACGAGCAAAATGCAAAACTAATGTCAAAAAAATACAAATGTACAATTTTACTCAAAGGTCCAACTGATATAATCTGCTCCCCTTCTCACATCAAATTAAACAATACTGGTAATGCAGGTATGACTAAAGGTGGAACTGGAGATGTGCTTGCCGGTCTATGTGCTTCTGTTCTATCATGTTCAAATAGTCCATACAAGTCTGCGTGTGCGGGGGCTTATCTAAATGGTTATAGTGCTCAGCTTCTTGAGAAAAGAATGGGGACTAATTTTTCTTCAGAAGACCTTGCAAATGAGCTGGCAGTTGCATCAAATTCTCTCAAGGCAAAAAATTAGCAAATTTTTCAAATCAGGCTAACAATAGATTTAAAACTGTTATCTCCGTTTGAAAAACAGGTGATTCAAGATGGCAGATGCACCTTTAGGTAAGGAATTTGTTTTCACAATGCCTAGTGGACAAGTAGTTGGTAGAGCAAAAAACGTAGAGGAGTTAATTCAGCTGATAAAAACTGCTCCTCTGGACGCGGTGCTCTTTCATGCAAAAGGAAATCATTTTTCTCCGTGGCTTTTAATGCTTGGGAATAATTCAATTTCTCAAAAACTAAAACAAATGGCGATAAATGACAAAACTGTGCGTGTGGCTCTTCTAAGAGCCCTACGCTCTTCCTAACTTATTCTTTTTTGAATTTTTAGTTTCATCTCTTTATTATGTTTAGTAATATTTTGTTTTGCACATTTTCGTGTGCCATCTCCGGCGCAATTGCAAAAATATGCGATGATTTTGAAGATAAAAATCTCAAAATTGCTCCACTACTGGCATTTTTTTTAAGTTTACTTTATGGCTTTATTTTGGGTATGTTATCTGCATACACTATACTTGCCTCGTTATTTCTTGCAGTTGCAATTGCAAATATACTAGCTCAAAAAATAGATGGGATACATCTGGTGGGTCTTTGTTCATTTAGTGCCGTAATTATATTCTTTGGTTTATATTCATTCAATCCATGGATTTTTTCTTTATTATTATTCTGTGCAATTTTTGACGAGCTTGAACTTCGCAATCCAAAATTATTATCATTTATTTCTGAAAATCGCCTGTGTGTTCCATTCGGTGCACTTATAACTTCATTATATGTTCAAGATCCAATGTTTTTTGTAGGTATTCTTTCATTTGATATATTTTACAAAACCGCTGATCACATTATATCTAAAAAGTTAGAAAAATAACTACTACGAGTAATCGGTGCTATTTTTTTTTAAAATATTCAATTTTGTTCTATTTGCCATTTGTGTCAATTATATATTTTAGCATGTGTAAATCTTTATCATGTCCGACCTGAAATTCTTTGCACACTATCCTTTTAGTGATCAAGCAAAAGAATTTGTTAGAAAAGAACAGTTCCAGCTTGATGCAACTTCAGTCTCTTTGGGAAAAGAACGTCTTAGACAAGCTCTTGAAGATGGAAAGTTAAAGGTGATATCCTCTAATATGGAGTCTGATTTAAAATCACATTTAATCGCATATGCCTCATCAAGGGCAATTCTTGCATGTTGGGACAACGCATATGCACGCGCCAGAACCGCAGTATGCGAATCAAAATCTGCAAGAGAATACCTCAATTCACAGTTAGATCAACAATGCGGTTATGATGAATTTTTAGCGCAGTCATTTGGATTAAACTTTATAAAGAATTCTCAAAACCAAGTCGAGCATAGTTTCAAACTTGCATTTTACGATTATTTACGTTACTGCCCCCTTGATATAAAATACAAACTTACAAATATGGAGTTAAGTGCTGGGTTTGTGAAATTAACCAACGCACAACGAACTAGAATTTTAGAAGAAGCCATAAGAAGAAAATTAGAAACTCCAATTCCAAAAATAAAAATGCAAAATCAATATATATCTGATGCAATTGTGCAACTAAGTGCATTTTTACCAAAACAAAAAATTGAGCCATCTTCAATATCTCGCGAGGATTTTGCTCCATGTATAAATAAAATGTTGTCTGATTTACAATCGTCTCAAAACGTTGCGCACTCTGGTCGTTTATCTCTTGCTATCTATCTAATAAAAGCAGGTCTGAGTGATGTACAAATTGTATCTGTTTTTGAAAAAGCTCCGGACTATAATAAAGAAACAACTGCATATCAAATAAAATATATACGAAACAAAGAATATACCATGCCTTCGTGTAAAACCATGCAGGTATATGGTTTATGTGTTTCAGATTGTAATTGTGGTTCTCCACTTAGATTTAAAGCACGTTTTCATTCAAAAAATTCAATTAACTCACAATCAAAAAATGAGCAAGAACGCAACTATTCTCAACAAACAAAATCTGAATCTATAACTAAAAATACTGATTCAAAAAGTTCAAATCAACAATCAAATTCAAAGACAGACGAGGTTGAATAAATGGATAGTAATTCAATTATGCAATTAAATTGTGCGATTAATCTACAGTTTACGTCGGGTTATTCTCAATCAAGAGTTGAATAAATGGATAGTAATTCAATTATGCAATGGCTTTGTGAAAAATTTCGACAGTATTATCTATACGCTCAACCTACTATAAATGAAATAAATCGCCGAGAATTTGGTTTTGGGGGCTGGGAAAAAAAAATAGAATTTCGTCATCTCAGTTTTGAGAATCCACAAGCGTTATGGGCAGAACTAAAAAACCGTGCTCCACTCTACGTCTCATGTTCTGGAGCGTATTACGAATTTCCATCTGGTCGTCCTATGTTCAAAAAGAATTGGTTAGGCGCAGATTTGATATTTGATTTAGATGCAGAACCCGATGAGCTATCTCCATTTATTACCTACAAATCATTGGATAAAGTTAAATCAAATGCTCTAACTTTAATTGAAGATTTTTTAATTGCAGATTTTGGATTTTCAGAGTCAGATTTACGTATAAATTTTTCAGGTTCACGTGGCTATCACGTTCGCGCATACAACAAAGATGCACTTACTCTTGCAAGAGAACAAAGACGTGAAATTGTAGATTATATAGAGGGTGCAGGGTTGAATTTTTCAAACTTTTTTTCTCAACAGGAAGTATCTTTAGAAAGAGAAACACGCACTACGCATATGAAACGTCTTCTTGGTCCAAGTCCAACCATGGGTGGGTATAAAGGAAAATTTGCGCGCAGAATACTAAAGATGTTAGACGATCCGACTCTTGCTTCATCTATCAGCCCCAAATTAAAAAAGCCTGAGAATGCACAAAAATTTTCAAGCGGGGTTCTTAGGGGTGTTTATTCAAATGTTCAAATACCAAATGCAATTGAAAACTTTAGCAAGATATTTGAACAGATGAAACTAAAACTTTCAAATCAGGTAGAAACTGACGCAAATGTCACTATAGATACCTCAAAAATTCTTCGTCTTCCAGATTCATTGCACGGTGGTTCTGGTCTTATTGCAAAAACAGTAAACAATTTCAAATCACTACAAGATTTTGACCCGCTTGTTAATGCAGTTGCTTTTAGTGGTTCAAAGACTCAAAAAATAATTGCTATGAAAGATATCCCCTCAATGCAATTTCTAAATCAAACTTTTGAAAAAATACTTAAGAATACAACAACGCAAGTACCCGAAGGTTATGCAATTTATCTAATATGTAAGCGTTGTGCACACCCAATAGTAGAAAATGATTAAAACTCATGGTAGTTTTAATCAGCTATTAATATCATCTAATCTCATAATGATATCTGATAAGATATACTTAGCTCCTTTATCTTTGTACTGAGTTGTCTATATTTTACTCCTGCCATGCTAAACATTTTTTTTGATGCAATCACCGAATCGGTTTTTTCATATTTGTCTGATAAGTAGATAACTTCACGTATTCCTGATTGTATAATCACTTTTGCGCATTCATTGCACGGGAAAAGTGCAACGTATAATCTTGTCCCATACAATTCTTTTGTGGAATTCAAAACAGCATTTACTTCTGCGTGCACAACATATGGGTATTTAGTTTCATTGATGTTTTTTGATTCACGACTCCAAGGCAATATATCGTCTGAACAACCAATGGGAAATCCATTATATCCAATTCCAACTATTTTGTTTCTTTCATCTACGATGCATGCTCCTACTTGTGTGTTTGGGTCTTTGCTTCTTTTTGCCGATAATAGTGAAATACCCATAAAATATTCGTCCCATTTTATGTAATCTGAGCGTTTATCTATTTTATTTACAAGTGCAACACCTGTATCAATATCCGTGTTATTTGTGTTTTCGTCCATGTTCTGTTTCTAAACTCTAAAGATTAAAACTCTATATTGCGAATTTTTCTTTTGTAAGGTCTATAAATATTGCCGATTTATATTAGCGTATGAAAAGCCATACTTTGCTCATAATTCTTGTAATAATTGCATGTTTTGCTTTATTTTCGTTCAGTCAAATATTCTCAAAATCAAGCGAAGCCGATGCTAAGAAATTTTTTGAGGAAGATTTAGCAGAGAGTTATCCTTATGCAGATTTGCGTGAAATAATTTCGGTTCAAAAACACGATTCCAGTTCTGGGGAGTATTACATTTTAAAAGCAAGTGTTTCTTCTGGTCTTAGTACCGCTTGTCCTGAAAGGCTTGAAGTAGAATATCATTATCCATCTCGCAATTTTTTAAAACGTGATGATAAAGTCGTTTATGGTTGTAAAGTTTGTATGGACGCTTCGCAATGTCATATCTCTTATATGGAAGAAGCGATAATTGCGTCTCATACTTATGAGGGAACCGAAAAAGTAAAATCGTATATTATGAAATATTCAAATGCAAAACCTCAAGTTGAGTTTCTATCAAACTACAATTCTGAGAAAAATGTATGGTATGTCAAATGGGATTGTGAAGACTCTTCATATCTAATGGATGTTTATCTGCCCCAAAACGGTGCAAAAGCAATATCTGTTCAGACCACCAATAAACAGTAAATCTAAATAGTTTGTTCTCACTATTTTATTATTCATATTTGTATATTTTATGTCGGATGTGTTCTCATGGTTTTTAATGCAAAAAAATTCATAGCTTCACAAGTTGAAGATGCAAAATCAAAGTTAGGCTCAAAGAAAGCAGTAGTTGCATTGTCTGGTGGGGTTGATTCTTCAGTAGCTTCTCTTTTGGTAAGTATGGCAATTGGTAAAAATTTACATGCCGTGTTTGTAGATACAGGACTTATGC
>CAZHIX010000011.1:19892-26043 GCA_964532715.1 Microcaldota archaeon
ATGAAGCTTTGCAAGTTAAACATATATTTGAGAAAACGCATCTAAATCTTCAAATAATAGATGCAAAATTAGAATTTCTTGATGCACTAACATCAGTTAAAGACCCAGAACAAAAAAGAAAAATAATCGGTAAAAAATTTATAGAAATATTTGAAAATTATGCAAAGAAACACCATATAGAAGTTCTTGTGCAAGGAACTATTGCTCCAGACTGGATTGAATCTGGTGGGTCTGGTGGTCGTGATACTATTAAGTCACATCACAATGTTGGTGGATTGCCAGAAGAAATGAATCTCATGCTTTATGAGCCACTACGAGATCTTTACAAGCATGAGGTTCGTGCTCTTGCAAGTGAATTAAATCTTCCAAAAGAAATATCTCAACGCCAACCATTTCCCGGTCCCGGTCTTGCAGTAAGAATAGTCGGTGAAATTACTGCACAAAAAGTGCAAATCGTTCAAAAGTGTTGCGATATAATAGAAAAAGAACTTGAATCTGCTCATCAAAATAAAGAGATTGAATTACCTTGGCAATATTTTGGTGCACTCCTTGATACAAAAACTGTAGGCGTGCGCGGAGATGAGCGCTCTTACATGTATACTGTTGTCGTGCGCGCAGTTCGCTCGCTTGACGGGATGACTGCAAACTTTTCTCACATCCCTCCAAAAATACTTGATAAAATTTCATCAAGAATAACGAATGAAGTTGAAGGTGTTGGGCGTGTTTTATACGATATAACAAACAAACCGCCTGCAACTGTTGAAATGGAATAGTCTGCGCATTGTACTTACACTTTTCGTATCTTATATTCTTTTTTATCATTTTGTTTATTCTGAACTTGTAATATGTCTGTCTTAAAAATTTCGTTTTGTATCGTTTCAACATTCGTATATATTTTTTCTATTGCTCTTAGAAGGCAAGGAAAATTTGCTTTTAGATAATCTGCATCTGGCATTATCACAGTTCTGTTTTCTTTATATCCAACTGCCAAATAGAATCCCATCATTTTAGCAAGCTTTTTTTGCATTAGCGTATGATCATTTATTTTACACAAAATCCATTCATTATGTTTTGTGTCTACGCGTATCATATCTCTCATTTTTTTATTTATTATTCTATTAATGACCTCAAATTCTTTGCTTTTGAAAAAGCCATTTGCTTGTAAAACTTTATTCATTTTACTTCTATACTGCGGATCTTGCCATCTTTTTTGCATGTCTTCTTGGCGTTTTTTCAAATACTGTTCAGATTTTCTTGATTTATCCATTTTCTCTCTAAACTCTGGATCTTTCCATTTATTTTTCTGAGTTTGTTTTAGTTTGTCCAGTGTGTTTTTATTCTGAAATTTTTTCTTACTCGTATTGGAAGCCACTATTTTTCTTTGTTCATGCTCTGCGTTTTGCACAATGACTGCAAACTCACACGCACACTGTTTTGGATTTTTCTGATGTTTAAACCATTTACTACCAACAAGAAGCCAAACAAGTATTCCATCATCTCCATACCATTTGCTAGTCACATTTGGGTTTCTTTTATGCACGTGTTTTACACTACTGTACCAATGTTTTTTCTTACCTTTAGAATCCTTGTTGGCGTATGCTCTTGAAAGAATATCTGGCTGTATTTTGACATTCTTTAGATTCAAATATGTGTGTTTAAACCCATCAAATATTTCGTCATAAGACATCGCAGTCTTTGATTTTTTAACAAGCCATTTTGGTTTTTTCATAATCGATTTGGCGTCTTTTTGTACGTCCGAAGCAATCGGTATCTTTGTAAGAATCGTTTTGGGTTTAGTAAATTCTAAATTCTTGACTCTTTTTTGATTATTTAATTTCATATGTTCCATTTTAATCTTTCTCACTTTTAAACATCATATAAAACATTTATTCACGCCATATTATATTTGTTTTTATACACTTTAAACTTATGAAAGTTCTAATCATCAATCTGGGTTCACAATATACTCATGTAATATGGAGAACTTTACGCGATATGGGTGTTGAAGCAGTGATAAAAGATCCCCACGTAAATGCGCAGGATGCGGATTTTTTTGATGCGTATGTAATATCTGGGGGGCCATCTTCAGTTTCTAAAATGACTCCAAATGCGGCTCATCGTATTGTAAATTTATCAAGGCAGTTGGATAATCCAAAACCAATTTTGGGAATATGCTTTGGGCATCAACTTATCGCGCATCTATTTGGAGGTGTTGTGCAAAAAGGCACAGTAGGCGAATATGGTATATCCGAAGTTCAAATAGACAACTCTGATGGTTTATTTGAGTCAATACCTAATAAAATAAACGTCTGGGAATCACATTTTGATGAGGTAAAATCATTACCTGAAGAATTTGAAGTACTTGCGCATTCAAATAGTTGTCCTATAGAAGCATTTGCTCATAAATCCAAGCCTATTTATGGGGTTCAATTTCATCCCGAAGTGTGGCACACAGAACACGGTGAAAAAATATTGGAAAACTTCATAAATTTAGCCAAAATAAAATAATCATGCAATCACAAAAATCTGTATCTGATTATATCAATTCTCTTCCAGACTCACAAAAACAAATCTGTCAGATTTTGCGAAAAATAATAAAAAAAGCCCTTCCCAATATAGAAGAAAAAATGTTTGGTGGAGCTGCGTGTTATCAAAATCGTGCTTATATAGTTGGGTTAAAAGATCATGTCAATTTAGGTGTGTCTTTAAACGGTCTTACAAAAAAGCAACTAAGCGTTCTTGATTCAACAGCAAAATTAACTGGTCATATAAAAATCTTCACAAAAGAGGATATAGATGAAGAGAAGATAATCACTATATTGAAAAAAACAAAACCTTATTGTTAAACTTCTTTTTCATACTGTGTTTTCATATTTTTAATGTCGTCAAGCATCTTTTCCAAAACCGTTTGCGCTTTTTCATCCTCGCAGTGATTCAATGCGTTGTGTGCAAACTCTTCAAATTCTCTGAAGTGAGCAATTGGATTTTTACAACGTGTCCCCCAATCAAAAATCGCGCATTTCATATTCTCTAAAAGCCAGTCTCCCCAAATGTGTTTTCCATACGATATTGCTTGGTCTGAGGCTATACTATCTTTTCCAACAAAACGCAAATCAGTCCCATCTGGCATCAAATGAAATATTTGTTGAGCACCAAAAAAATAAATCTCAATGCCATCGTGCTGTTCACTTATGTTCTCGCAAGCTTCATAAAAATTTCTTATTCCCCTAAGTGGCGAGGCAAGTGAGAAAAAAATTATTCTATCTATCTTCTTATCATTTTGTGTTGCATATTTACTAAGTTGCAAAATCCCTTCTTTAATTGTTGCTCCAGATGCCAGAGTGTCCCCGATAAGAATTGTTGAATTATTTGGTAACGATTCAAAGTTTTCATATCCAACTTTAGCTAAAAAGTCTCCTTGTGTATTTTGTATTTTGTGCCTTGATATTCCAAGAAAACACTGAGGTAATGAAACCTCAAGCGTTTGTGCAAATCCATGGTTTAGTTCATAAAAAAGTCCACCGCTCAAAAATACAAGTTCGCATAAATCTGCCTTTTTTATATTCTTGTTTTTTAATGCAATTTCACAAATGGCCTTTGATGCAATTACTGATGCCTTTTTCATGCGCTCTTGCAAAACTTTTGCTACCAAGTGTGGATTGTACAAAACATCTCTAAACGCCTGATGCTCTAAAATGTATGTGTTTTTTGGTATTTCTTGCTCTTCAAGCCTGTGCGCCTCAAGTCCAATAATTTGAGTATCAATTCTACTAAGTCGTTTATCCATGTATTTTGTTTTGTCAAATAAGCTTTAATTAGGCTCTCACAAAAGTTAGAAAATCTTATCGCTATTTTGGGGTGACATTTGAATCAACAATTCCTAAAAAAGTAGAACTAAGACCGCTTCTAAAACATGTGATAATCTACGAAATTTTTGCTCAAAAAGAGCAAAAATTTGCGGGAGAGGGGATTCGAACCCCCGAAGACGCTAGGTCAATAGATGTCTCAAAACACAATTGTTTTCAAAACCACGAGGTATGCGCAAAAACACTTCACTTCTAACAAATCCCAATTTGACTTTGTAAAAAGCAAAAGTTTCCTTGAGTCTATCGCATTTGACCGCTCTGCAACTCCCGCGATATCTATTTGGCAAAGAAGAATTAAAAAAGAGTGGATAAATACAAAAACGCAACTTCAATTAAGAGTTCTTTTATTTTTTATATCTCTCTAACTCCCTCATCTGTTCCTATTATTACTTTGAACACAGGGCGCGAGAATATTCCATTCTCCAAAACTCCCGGAATATGATTGATCTGCTCTTCAAGCACGCGCGGATTTTTTATGATTCCAAAATCAGCGTCTATTATATGAAAATTGTTATCTGAATAAAATGGCATCTCGGATTCCAGTCTGTCCACCATGCTTTTTGCCCCAAGCTCTAAAAGGCCTTTCTTAACCATTTTCTTTGCAAATGGCAGATATTCTATCGGCACTGGTTTTGCGAGGTTTTCTGCAAGCTTTGTGGAATCTGCGATAACTATGAACTTTTCAGCCGTGTATTCAATGATTTTTTCGCGTGTTAGCGCCCCTCCGTATCCCTTAATCAAATTCTTATTGGACGCAATCACATCCGCGCCGTCAACCGCTAAATCAATTTTCTTAACATCGTCAAAAGAAAAAACTCTCAAGCCAAGTGACATTGCAAGTTTTTTTGTTTTGTGTGATGTGCAAACGCATTTCACATCAAGTTCTTTCTCCGCTAAAATCTTTACAAAACAATCAGCTGTGCTTCCTGTTCCAAGTCCAAGCGTCATCCCATCTTGAACGTATTTAATCGCCTCTTGGGCGCTATCATATTTTTGTTTTTGCAAATCTGCCATAACTAATTATGTATCGCCAAGTTCAAAAAAGCATGCAACTAAAACGATTTTGAATGTTTAGCCTATATCGTTCTAGTTTCAATTCCACCTGTAATTAAAATCATCATATTATCATTTATATGATATTTTTGGATTAGCGCATATTAAATGTATAACTTTTATATTTTTGAAGTCTTAGTCGTTTTTTCAAGAAGGTTGAGTAATATTTCTCTAACATTTATCTCTTTTTTTAATCTCACGACTGTGCAAAACTAAGTCAAATTATCAATGAAGTAAAAGCCGAGTCTAACTAGTTTTTAAAAAACAAAGAAAAAGTCCCGCACTTTAGTGCAGGAAAGTTCACCTACTAATTCACTCTAACCCTTTGACATCATTCTTACTATTCCTACAAGACAATATATTGCTCCTGCAACAAGTGCTAGCAAATTAATGTCAATATATCCAAAACCAAACGATATCAACAACAAACCAATAGCAATCTTAACTAAAGATTTGCCTCTGTTGTATGAATATGCGTCATGTTCGTCACAACACGGTTGTTCTATATCACTTGCAATTACTACTTTTTTACTTTTTTTCATGGGCATTTTTATCTCCCTCAATATGAAAATTTATGTCAAATATATAAACCCATCGTTCTAAACAAGCTTATGGCAAATTTGAAAGCGTGTATAATATATGCCTATCCTAATCTTGATTCAATTCATGGTTCTAGGCTTTTGGAAATAGTAAAAACCACATTACAAAATGATTCTGTACCCTTTGATGTACTTGATTTGTATAGACTTGGGTTTAATCCTGTTTTAAGCGAAGATCAATCAAGAAACTGGGGTGCAAATCTGGATGTGCAGATACTAAAATATCAATCTCTTCTTAGCTCAAGCAATGCCTGGATTTTAATTTATCCCTGTTGGTGGTCTTCTCCTCCTGCAATACTTAAGGGATTTTTTGACCGAGTTTTGACAAATGGTTTTTCACACAAAATTCAAAATGGACATGTAATCCCTCTGCTTAGTGGTCATAATGCATTAATTCTTCAAACGTTTTCATACTGTGCAGATCAAGAAAAAAAACTAGGTTCAATCTCAAAACATTTTGTACAAGGTGCTATTTTATCCGCATGCGGTATCAATTCAAACGAAATAGACATTTACTCTGTTGATACTTTAGCTTCTTCGGCATTTGAACACACTTTAAAATACGTTCCGGGCGCAGTAAGAAGAATACTTGCCACCCCTACTGAAGTTCCTCATCATTTGCGTTCAATTCCA
>CAZHIX010000012.1:0-22498 GCA_964532715.1 Microcaldota archaeon
GATGATGGGTGCAGAAACAAGAGCACGTGCAAACACATGGGCAACTGCAATGCTTATTGGTGCAGTTATTGGGATACTTATAGTGGTTGTTGCGCCAAATGTGCTTAGTATAATGTATGCCAACAATTCCACTGAAATAAGTAATACATTATGTGATTCATGTCCAACTCCTTAGTTTTTTAAAAGCGCATTTTGCGCTTTTTGCAATTCTTTTTAAATCCTATCTTCTATATTTTTGCATGGCAGTTAATTACATGAAAACTGTTTTGTTGAGTGTTTGGTCATTGGCTATCTTCTGTGCTATTTCTTTTGCACAAGATGGGCTTGGTGCAATTGGCTGTGCAGCCGGTTGTATGTGCTATCAGCTTATGCAAGTTCTCCCAGTTGTTTCAATGCTCATGATTATAGGCGCAGGTGTAGTTTATGCAGCAGGTCAGATGATGGGTGCAGAAACAAGAGCACGTGCAAACACATGGGCAACTGCAATGCTTATTGGCGCAGTTATTGGAATACTCATAGTAGTTGTTGCTCCAAATGTGCTTGGTATTTTATATCCGAGTGCAAGCGCGAAATTTTCAGATTATGGTGGTACTAACGGCATATGTACTAACACTCCAGTTATAGGAAGCACAACCTGCCTTCCATGTACTACGCCTTAATTATTTTGTGTTTTTTTCTATTTTTGTTTTTTGCATTTTTCTTAAAAATTTTTGCATCTGTTTGCAAAATGTTATAAATGTTATATATGTCATACAGTCAAAACTCATTGAGGTGTTATGTTTGAGTGCATATCGAAGTCATTTGTTGTTGTGTTCTGTTCTGTTATTTATAGGGTTTATTGGGGCGTCCACTACAGGGATTGCCAGAATATCTGATGCTGCTACTCAAATGTGCAATGATTTAGCCTGTGTTCTTCCTGTAGTTTCAATGCTCATGATCATCGGTGCAGGTGTTGTTTATGTAGCAGGCCAGATGATGGGTGCAGAAACAAGAGCACGTGCAAACACATGGGCAACTGCAATGCTTTTAGGAGCAGTTATTGGAATACTTATAGTAGTCGTTGCACCTGCAGTTTTGCATACGCTATATGCAGATGTAGATGTAAATGCATGCACTTGTGCGCCGGCTCCCTAGTGGTTCTGGTAGCGGTACTGGAACAACTGGTGGTCCTATCGGTGGGGGAGTTACTGGTTAATATAATTTATCAGTTCACTCTCCATTTTTTTCTATTTTTTTGTTTTATTTCAAAATCGTTGCAGGTTTAGCCTGTTGCGTAATTGATTAACACAAATTAAAACTTATTCTTCATAAAAATCTACTATTTTGTATTTTGTTCACAACTAACACATTTCAGATATAAAACGCAACAGGCTATTGCAGGTTCGTTCCCCCCTATTTTAAAACCTTATCTTCTTTATCTTGCGCATGGGCGTTAAAATAAATATGTTAAAAAAAGTCAAACTCAAAAATCCAATTCTCATAGAAGGATTTCCTGGTATGGGTCTTGTGGGAACAATATCTGCAAGTTATCTTGTTGAGAAACTTGGGATGGAGTTTATAGGTTACGTATCATCTGAGCGTTTTCCTCCTCTTGCAGCAGTGCATAATGGAAAGCCTCTATACCCTGCGCGTCTATATGCATCAAAAAAACACAACATGTTAGTTTTAGTCTCAGAGTTTGTTGTTCCAATACGTGCGGTTTATCCACTTTCAGATGCAATATATGATTTTGCAAAAAAGCAAAAAGTATCTCAACTAATTTCACTTGGGGCAATCGTTCAAAAAAATGAACCTAGAAAAATATTTGCAATCGCATCTACTCCCTATCTTCAAAAAAAGCTTGATATTGACCCAAAAGTTCAGCTTGTAAAAGAAGGTGTTACAACCGGAGTAACTGGGGTTCTTTTGGCACGTGGCGCAATAGACGGTTTTCCAGTAATATCTTTCTTATCTCAAGCAAGTGCAGATTACATGGATCCCATCGCATCAGTGTCTGTTCTTGAGGCAATAAAACTTTATCTAAAACTCGATCTGGATACCTCAGATTTAAGACGTGATGCTCATAGTGTTGAATCAAAGATGAAAGATCTTTTGCAAAAAACAAAGCAAACACAAGCTCATTATAAGCGCACTTCACAAGAAGCTTCACAAGATGAGTTTGGAGCGATGTACGGATAAATTCCTCTATTTTTTGTATTTTTTTTATCGATTTTTCATTTTTTTGATTTTGTGTTTTTACTTAACTATTTTTAAACTAAAATTGTGTAAATATCTTTGCGGGAGTAGCAAAGCCCGGTCAAACGCGGCGGACTTAAGCTGTTCGCATTTGCTTTATGTCAAATGGGGCATAGGCAATCCGCTCTCTTAGGAGTTCAAGGGTTCAAATCCCTTCTCCCGCAAATTTTTGCTCTTTTTGAGCAAAAATTTCGTAGCTTATCACATGTTTTAGGAGCAGTCTTAGTTCTACTTTTTAGGAATTGTTGATTCAAATGTCTAGGGGTTCAAATAGTCGGGCGGTTGACGTATGTGTCATCTCAACCACCGGTTTTGTGTCGGTGGTGCTCCAAAGTGCCATCGGCACTTTGTGAGTGGCAATCCATTTGCTCAAATGAGCACAAGACATTGAAGCGACGCAGTCGTTGGATGTAGCATCTTCAGGCGCGTAAGCGACTGGAGACACGACAGCGCATCAGCGCAGGCCGTGTTTTGTCCCAAAACAAATTGTGTACTCAAGCCTTTTAGGGCTTGAGTGCTCTTTTAGCAAATCTGATTAATTGCGTACTCAGCTATTTATGGCTTTTAGTGCTCTTTTTGGCAAATCTGATAATCAATACGCAATCTGAGGTGTTTTTGGTATTTGCATTTGTGGTTCAACTACAATTCCTCTGCTTTGATACGCGCAATGCACACTTTGCACATGTCCGAGCGCATATGTGACATTATCTCTCTTACGTATTTCAATTTGCACTAGATTTATTTTATGTTTCTTAGATTCTTTTTCTATGTCATCTTTTGAATATTGATCTTTTCTATATGCAACTATTCGTAATATCTCTGTTTTTTCTATTCTTGAAAAACAATCTATGTTTTCATGTTCAACTTTTCCGCGCACGTATTTTTCCGATGTTTTGTTTACCAATGCAGTGGCGTTCAAATCAAAAGTATTCTTTGAATACATTTAGCATTCGGGTCATTTATCCATCTATTCACTATAAAACTATTATTTTGTTCTGCAAAATTTTCTTGTTTTCGAATTCTATTATTATTCTGTCTTATATCAAGCATCTGTGCCATTATCTTCACCTATATTATTTATTCTGTGGTAATTATAATACTATTGGGATATTGTTATTAACGTAAAACTCTGACCTGAAAATTCGTGATAGTAATCTAACAACTATCGTTGTTAAGCCATTTTCTTTGCACGTTTTGCTTCCTTTTTACTAAGTATTTTCTCACCACGTTTTGCAAAGACTAAGTATGCGGTGTGCATAACTCCAACATTTTCAGGTCTCACTCCTGCCTTTCGCACAAGCATTTCGCGCAATATCGTTTCAATACAATACGTATTTGCAAATCCTACTGCTTCACACGCACTCACAAATTCGCGCATCTGATCTGTATGGGGCAAATATCCTACAAGGATCCCATCTTCTTTTAGCGCTAAAATTGCGTTTGCAACTGCTAAGTGCGATTCTGCCATATCTAAAATTACTACGTCTGCATCTTTTTCATCAAAACCTTTCTCAACAACATCCGCAAGTTTCATCTGAACAACATTTTCAAGTCCAGCGCGCACGATATTTTTTTTGGCAAGCTCCAAAAACTCTTCACGTTTTTCGTAACTTACTACTTTTTTTGCTATTCTTCCAATTTGTACATCAAGCCAACCAGAACCCGTTCCAGCGTTTAGGACAACACTTTCTTTTCCAATTTCTGCAAATGCAACAATCATACCAAAATCTTTTGGCAATATGACTTGCGGTCCGCGTTTTAATTTTTGAAGGTATTTTGGAATCATATTAATCATCTTTTTTTAACACCAATATTAAATTCAAATAATTATTTTGAAGTGCATTCTCCCCATGCAGTTCCACACGCATTGCATGTTCTAAAACCAAAACTACACGAATTAAACTGGCACAAAACGGTTCTATTTGGCTTACAAATTTGTTCAACAATGCACTCTGTCCAATGTCCATTATAACAATCTTTATGACCTATGCATCCATCCTCTCTTACGCATGTTTCACTCTCTTTATCATTGCATATTTGTCCGTTTTGTGTCTGCTCATTTTTTATTTGTTGTTCTGTATTTTCAAAACCAATTTTGTAAACTTGTGTTTTTTGAGCACTACTGTCAATTTCCTGTTCAATTATATCTTGTTTTTGAACGCCCTCGTGCATAAAATAAATTAAAAGTCCACATGCAAGAACAACTACTAAAAAAATAATTGTAGTTTTCAATTTTTCACCTATATTCAATTGCAGTTTTTTGAGCAGAAACAGATGAAATTACGCTACTAAAGTCAAACATACCTGACATCATTTGGCTAAACAAACTAGTCTGTTTTTTTGATATAGTGCAAACTTCAAGTGGAGTTTGTGAACCTGCCATCTGTGAAGCTTTTGCAATTGCATCTTTTTTTGACCCAATCTGATCTACAAGCCCTATTTCATATGCTTGTTTTCCAGTCAATATTCTTGCATCAGTAACGTTTTTATAAAATAGATCTAAATTAACTTTACCTTTTCTGGACTCAAGAACTGCGCTCTCAAACTCATCATAAGTTTGTTGTATTATTGATTGAAGTATCTCTCGCTCTTCATCTGTTATTTCTCTGGCGTAATTTCCAATATCTTTGAACTCGCCTGATTTGAATGTAGTTTCATTATATCCCAGTCTTGAAAAAAGTTCCCCCATCTGTGCAATCGTCATTCTGACTCCGATTGAACCTGTAAGTGCATCTGGCTCACTTACTATATAATCTGTTCCAGCCGCAACGTAATATCCACCGGACGCTGCAGTTTCACGCAAATATGCAATTGTTGGTTTTTTAGTTTCTTTTAGTGCATTGTAAATTTCACGAGAAGCAAGCGGTGAACCTCCAGGCGAATTAATCTGAATCAAAATAGACTTTACATCACCTCTCTCATCTGCCTCTTCTATCAATTTAGCTATCTGTTCTGAACCCGACTGTCCTGTGCTAAATAAACTCTCAGGGGTATCAGATGAAATGATTTCACCCTCAATAGATATCAGCGCAACGCATCCATCCATTGTAGAAAGTTTATCAATAGAACCTCCCATCATCAGCACAAGTCCAACAATCACAAAAATTATCATAATTGCTAGAAGCGCATATCCCCAAAGTGGGCTCTTTGGAAGTTCAATCGCACCTCTGTGGCGCTCAATCTGGGGGGTTTCTTTATTTAATACCATACTTAAGCTTGGACTTATGTGGTTTTTAAATTTGCTTGCAAAGCTATCACTATGATAGACTTTGAAACAATGATATACTTGTTCCTATTCATCATTCCTGCATACATCGCAAATTCCTCTCCAGTCATTTTAGGTGGTCTTTATCCTATAGACAGTGGCAAACTTTTTTTTGATAAAAAAAGAATTTTTGGCGATGGAAAAACTTGGTTTGGACTAATCGGAGGTTTTTTTTGTGGAGTATTAAGCTCAATTCTTCTCTACGAACTTCTTAGTTCATCTAGTTTTGATTTATTTGCATCAAAACCGCACTATTACCTTGCAGTTGGAATATTGTTGAGTGCAGGTACATTGATGGGTGATTTGTTTGGTTCTTTTCTAAAAAGACGTTTTGGTGCAAGGTGGGGCGAATCAACATTTTTAGATCAACTCACGTTTTTAGCAGGCGCACTTTTGTTTTGTTATCCTCTTGGTTTTACAATAATATATCAACCACTAAATGTTTTATTCTTAGTAATATTCACGTATTTCATACATCGTTTTGCAAATACGTTTGCGCATTATATTGGCATAAAAAAAGTTCCTTGGTGATGTTATGGATTTTGTGTGTGTAAAAGATATATCTGAAGTATCAAAATACAACTGCGATAGCTTAATCGTTTCATTGTATAAACCTGATTGTGCACTTGAAGCAAAAACAGACTCCTCTAAAGTTTTGAGCTCCTCATCCTCTACTTTTTTGAAACTACCAAACTGGGCAAAATCTCTTGAGGGTGAATTTGATGCGAGTGCATCAAAAATGTCATTATTAAGAAATGTACAAATTGACAACTATACATTTGAAAAAGTTCTATTAGTCGGTCTTGGCGAAAAAAAACTTCAAAATGATTTTCTTAACTGCACCTATTATGCTACTGCCTTTAGCACTCTAAAATCTCTAGGCGCAAAAAATATTGCATTAATATTGCACGATTCAAATATCGCACAACGCTGTGCATCTCAGATATTCATGGCAGATTATTCATTCTCTAAATACAAATCTGACAATTTAAATAAATCAAATATTCAAAATCAATATGTAAATAGTTTGGTCTTTGTATCTAAATTTGATATTTCTAAACAAGTTTTAGATGCAACAATATTTGCACAAAGTGCAAACTTATGTCGTTCAATACAAAACGAACCTGCAAATGTAGCTACCATCAAATATGTATGTGATGTTGCGCAAGACATAAGTCACAAAAGCAATCTAAAATACAAAATATTGCAAAAAAAAGATTTGCAAAAAGAAAATATGAATGCAATGCTTGCTGTTGCACAAGGTTCAACAAGCGAACCCGCCTTATTGGTCTTAGAATATATTGCAAATCCAAAAAGTAAACAAATTGATTTAGCAATAGTTGGAAAAGGAGTAATCTTTGATTCTGGTGGAATATCTCTAAAACCAAGCGATAGAATGGATGAAATGAAATTTGATAAATCCGGAGCATGTGTGGCTATTTCGGTAATGTCTGCACTCAAACAACTCGGAGTAAAAAAGAATATCGTTGCAATTGCACCTCTTGTTGAAAATATGCCAAGTGGTACTGCGTATCGTCCTGGAGATATAATTCGCGCTTCTAATTCAAAGACGATTGAAGTTCTAAATACGGATGCCGAAGGTCGTCTTATTCTTGCGGATGCACTTGCTTACACGTGTAGAAAATACTCTCCTCAAACTCTAATAGATTTAGCAACTTTGACTGGCGCATGTTCAGTCGCTCTTGGGGATTTGGCTTCTGCAATACTTTGTGATGATGAAAAACTATGTTCTGATTTAATCTCATGTTCGCACAAATCAAACGAAAGACTTTGGCAACTACCCTCATGGAGAGAATACGATGATAAGATAAAAAGCGACGTTGCAGATGTAAAAAATATTGGAGAAAAAGGTATGGCTGGAACTATTGCGGGTTATTGCTTTTTGAAAAATTTTGTTGATTGTCCAAGTTGGGCGCACATAGATATAGCCGGCACTGCAAACATAAAAACTCCAAAATGGGGACTTTGTGCAGGTGGAACTGGGTTTGGTGTGCGTCTATGTCTTGAGTATATAACCCAAAAACTATAGTTTATTGTCAAGTATGATGTAACGTTTCACGAACTTTCATCGCAAGACTGAGCAAAAATTCACCTCTAAATTTGCAATTGGGTGAATTGCGATGCAAATTCGATCGTCAAGCTGATCTAAAACCACTCGTCACTTGCATATGGGCAAGTTGACGCGTGCATGTCAACCCAATAATTAAGGTTCCACAACATGCGATGATGTGCGTTTATCAAGTACATGCATTCTGTGCATATCTAGCATATATGTTGTCTATACTTGTGAATTTTATTATCTATCTTATGTAACTTGTGAGCTCATCCACATTTCTTGCCATCCCTGCAGATGCTTCTCCTGTTGCTTTTGCACTCTGTTCTTCTAACTTTTTTATGAATTTCTCGCCTTCCTTTACTTTCTTTTGCAATTCTTGTGTATCAATATCAATCTCTAAAACTTCAGAAAGTTTGTTTATTAGTACTAACGCAGATTTAGGATCTATAAATCCTCCATGTGTCTCGCCCATTAAGCATACTCCTTGCATCTTACGTAATTTTCCAAGTCCGAGCAAAAGTCCTGCTGCTCCAACAATCGAGCCTCGCGTTTTTCCAAATTCAATTCCCATTTGCTGATATTTTTTAACTAGGTCTGCATGTGTAGTTGCTCCATAAACAACTGGGTTTTTTGAGTGTTTTCCAGTTCCATATCCTCCAAGTGTTATGATTTGTTTTCCTCCATGTTTTTGAAAATAATCTAAAATCTTATCTGTAATCTCAAAATGAGCTTCTGGAGTCTGCACTTGTACGTCCCCTGCTAATAAAAGTAAATCATTTTTCTTAGCTGGCAAATGATACATTCTCATCGCAAGCAAACGCATTATCCCATTTTTTCTCATAAGAACTTGTGGCGGAAATTGTGGGTGATATATATTTGCTATTTTTTTTGCACCATTTGTTTTTATCAAGTGGTCAATTGCGATTTTTCCTACAAGTCCAATTCCTGGCAAACCTTCAACTAAAATCGGATTTTTCATTTTTATTTCTGCCTTTGTACGAATAGATGTTTTTTCCATGTTAATCTTTGAATAACTATATTTTTAAGCAAGATTATTTCAATAAGAAAAAATTTTAATATTAAATTTTTGTGCTCTTTCGTGCAAGACGTCTGTACTCTCCATTTTTATCTGTTGGATTAAATTTGGGTGGATGTGGGTTTATTGTATTAATTTTTGAAAGTGTATATATGCCATCTTTATTTTTTGTAAGAAGTGGCATTATTGTTCATCTCCTATCTGAACAAATAACTCATTGCCTTTTTGCATAGCTAAAATTGATTTATTTATTTTGTCAAGTTGTTTTTGGGCTTGTTTGTAATCTGGCGCAGTAATGGTTAGCTGGTATCTGGGCGCTCCAAGATAATGAATTTCAAGTTCACATCCTGTAGGTGTCTTTATAGACGCAATCGTTTTTTTTACAACCTCTACTCCTACTGGCGAATATGATGCAATTTGCACAATCTCGCGCATCGTTGCTTTCGTATTCTTTGCAGATTTATTTATAATTTCTACAAGTGCATCACGCATGCCCTTTGGCACTTCAAGCTCTTCAAGAGTTTCCTTGGCATCCTCGCTCAGCATCTCAAATGCGTCCATCAGCGTGCCAAATTTTTTCTCAAGTATTTCTTTTGTAGCTTGCACTTCTTGTGGGCTTGATTTGGATGCTTTTGCACACACTTCAAAAAGTTTTTTTGCTCGTTTTTCAAGTCTTACTACTTTGACTTTTCGTTTTTTTTCAGATTCACTAACTCTTTTAAGTGATATATCTACCTGATCTTTTTCAGGTGTTAATCTATGCACCTTGCAAACGAGGTTTTGTCCTTCATGTAAAAATTCATGAATATTTTTTATCCATCTTGGTGCAACTTCGGATATGTGTAAAAATGCTTCGTGATCACCATATTCATCAAGCGAACAAAATGCCCCATAGGGTAATATTTTTTTTACCTTTGCAAGAACAAGGTCATTTACTTGGGGAAGTTGTTGGCTCATGAAATAATACCTCTAATCATATTGTTCAACTATCGTTGCTTTTTCCTCTATAATCTCAAGTCTTCCACCACGTGGTTTTGCTATTACATCCCCAGAAACTAAGCATTTTATTTCGCTTTTAGCTCCAAGAAAAATAACTTGTTCATTTCCACATTGTGTTTTTACTTTTGCAAATTTTGAACGTGTTTTAGTCATCCAATCACCATATACAATGCTCTGCTCACATTTTGTCCATTAATCTGAGTGTTTACTATTTACTCCTTTGCAACAATCTCAAGTTTTTTTCTTGTTCTTGTTCCAATAGTGCGTTGTTGTTTTTTCTTGCACTCGGAGCATGTAAGAATTATTACTTGTCTTTTTCCTTGTTTTTTAACCGGAACTTTACCTGCGCGTTTTCCTCCACGACCAGTAAGTTTTCTATTGTGTTTTCTTGTTCCAATTGCAAGCGTTCTTGCAGCTCCCTTAGATACAAGTTTCACTTTATTCTCTGTGTGTTTGCCACATTTTGGGCAATATGCTTTGGTAGATTTAGGATATTTCACAAACTTCACCCTAAGGCTTATTTTTGCCTTCATTTATATTTCGCAAATAGTGTCAGGCACTTTTACTTTGCTCTACCTATTTATGGCAAAACAACCTTTAATAATATATACGTGTCAAGTCCGTCTTTTGTGTTTTTGCTTTTATTAAGTTTTTTTACATTTTAAGAACTCTATAAAAATAATCTCAATTCTCATGTGAATGATGGTCTGCCATTTTTTTATCTATCATCCACTGCGCTTCATTTTGGGGCATATCTGCGATATCTCCTATTTCAAATGGCCCGTAGTTTTTACCATCTGCGCCTGCATATGTGGGAACCGGCTGTAAAAATTTCAATTTTTGCATCTTCTGATTTGTTTGTTCTACTTTTCGCTCATCATTTTCATGCGTTTGTTCATATGCCTGTTGTGTTGTATTCTCTTGCTGTACTGCTGTTTTTGAACTATTTCCCACTTTCACTTTTTTTTGCGATATTAAATTTCTAACCCACTCATCTTGTTCAATACAAAGCCTAAGCATTTTTTCATAAAATTCTTGTTCACGTCCGTTTGCTCCCATCAATTTTGCATCTTGAGAACTAATTGAACGCATTATGATTTTTTGTCTTCTAAGCTGAATTATTTGTATTATGAGTTTTTTTGCATTTTCAAGTTCTTTTATGGCTTGAGAATCTTCATTTGTTTTTTGAGAAATTGTACTAATAAGCTCATCAACTGATTGATCAAAATCTTCTGATATGTTTACTAATGCATTTGAACCTTTTTCCTCGCGATAGATAGAAAAAAGATCCTGATATGTAATTTTTACCATTTTTGTCTCCCAAAATGTTATGCATGTGCATACTTTTATGCATACGCAAAACAAATGCTATTGCTTTTTAAGCTCAACTCCGTTATCGTGTGTGGGTTTTCAAAAATTTGGGTGTGTAAAAAATGGAGGTTAACGTAGCCTATGCTTCATTAGGTTTGTGCCTTTTAGGGGCAATGGGTTCATTCATGTCTGGTGGTGGGATACTTGCACCAATTGCAGCACTCGTTGCTTTTTTTGGTGGTATCTGCTCTATTGCTATATATAAGTATGGATATCTCATTCTCCCTCTCATTACTCAAAAATCACGTATAGTCCAAATACTTGAAGGAGGTTATGAAATTCCTCCAAAACAAGATGTTATATTAAAAAACGTCGGTGGCACATATTACGCTTCTGCGTTTTTGGCAGTCAAAATATATGAATCCACAACTGAAAAAAGCCCTGAAGAAAATGTAGTTTATTCCGAATATTTTGAGCGTGCAGTTTCGTCCGTTCGTTTTCCTGTAAAATTCTCAATGATGGTTTATGTAATGGATATGTCTCACCATCGCTCAAAACTTGAAACAAAGCACGCCGAGGCTCAACTTCGCCTTGCAAGAGAACGTGAAAAACCAGATCCAGATGTATTAAAACTAGACCGATACGAAAAAGAAGTTTCAATGTACGAAGGTCAGATACATAGGCTTGTGTCTGGATTCAAACCAATGGGTGCGATTTCTTATGTGATGACTACTGGTGTTGGTCTATCAAAGGAAGCCGCCACTGCAGCTGCAAAAAGTCAGGCAAACGAACTTAGAGCAACCATATCAAACGCACTTAACGTTCAGGTAGTTGCACTACAAGGGGACGAGATGCTTAGGTGTTTTGATTGGGAGCACATAATTCCATCAAGCGCAGTAGCAATGGAGGAAGCAGTACTTTAGTTAGCAAGGATAAGGGGTAAAAATGGGGATTTTAAATCACTGGAACACAAGCAACAAGCAAATAGGCAAACGTAATTTTTTTGTTCATCCCCCAGAACCACCTGGTCAATTTGTAGTTAATGATCCAACTAATTCAATATTTGTTGGTTTTACTCAAGTCTTCAATGTACCTTTTTACTGGACTTATGAGAAAATAACAAATCCCCATATCGCGGTTGTCGGTATAACTGGGTCTGGCAAATCCTATTTTGTAAAAACATTTCTCACTCGTGCATCTTACGTGTGGGGCACAAATGCATTCATAATAGACTGGGCTGGCGAGTATAAACAGTGGGTTGCACAAACAGGTGGGAAAGTAATCTCGTTGGGAAAAGGAAGCTCCATAAATCTTTTGGATTTAGGTGGGATGAAACCAAATGATCGTGTAAAACAAATAATTCGCACTCTTGAAATACTTACTGATATTGGTCGCTATCCAGAACAAAAAAGATTAACTGAACAAGCAATAGAAAAATCATATGCCGATGCAAAGTTTCGTATGAATTCAAATGTTCAAAAAGATAGTTTGGGCAGACCTCTAAAACCACCAACACTAAAAGATGTGCAAAAAATACTTCAAGATCAACTTGAGGCTGGGTCATATGAGTTTCCTGCTGAACTTGAAAATGCTATCTATCGTCTAAAAACATTTACTCGCGAAGGTGAGGATTATTTTTCTCGTCCATCTACAATAAGTCTTGAAGAAATAACCTCTGGTGGTCTTGTAGATCTTGATTTATCTGGTCTTCCAGATGAAGTATTTAGAGCTCTTGCAGGTCTTTCAATGCTACAGTTCATTAAAGAAAAAATGCGCGAGGAGGGCTGGTCTGCACAAAAAGGTCTAAAGCTCATAGTAGTTCTTGATGAGGCTTGGAAAATAGCAAAAGACGATAACTCGGATGCTGTAATGATTGTAAGAGAAGGTAGAAAATACAATTTTGGTTTATTAGTTGCATCACAAAACCCAACCGATATCTCCGAAAATATATTTTCAAATGTAGGAACCACATTTATGTTGCGTGTAAAATTTGAACGTTATTTGGATTATTTACAAAACACTTTAAATTTTTCAGACTACATGCGTGGAGAAATACGAAAACTTGGTGTAGGTCAAGCCGCGGTTAATATGGCTTTTCAAACAACTGAGCAATTCTCCGAGACTTTTTTGCTCTCAAAAATTGTGGGCGAAGAACCAATAATTGAATTTTTCTTAGATTTAGTAAACGTGATAAGTCCCGGGGGTGGTAATATGGCAAAATCAGTTTCATTTGAAAAAGAGTCGCTTAGAAAAAGCCTTCGTGCTTTTGGTTTATCTGAGGCAAATGTTGAGGAAGTTTCAACAATGTTCTCAAAACACAACAAGCATCTTGATGTTATATCATTTGTCATATCTCTTGAACGCTACGGAGTGGCAAGAAGCAATATAACCTCATTCTTAAAAGAGGTCGGAATTGATGACTCAACAATTGTTAATATTTTCTCAAAAGCAGATTTTAAGCGATTAGGTGTTGAGGGAAGAAACATGACTGAAGTGGTTTTAGAAGATGAATACTCTGGTGTTTAATATGGTTAAAGTTTGTATCATTTGTGCAAATGAAACTTTTGATGGAGAGTTAATCCAAGATACTCAAATAATCAAAGCTATACGCACATTAAAACAAAAACTAAAAATGGCTTCAAATAATCAGCTAGCAGTCTGTCCTGCACATCTTGAAGATTTTGTGAAACGCAGAAAAAGTTTTGAGAAAAAAGTTTTGTTTCATGTAGGTTTAAGTGCACTGATAGTATTTATCTCTGTATTACTCCCATTAATGACTTCTCGTTCAATTGAATTAATGTCTGTATTTCTTGTTCTAATCCTTGCATTATTTTTATCTGCATTATCTCTTTTATCCTATGTTCCACCATTGCAAAATCAAGCACTTTACAACCAACTTTGTTCAAATAAAAATAATTCGGCACAGTCTGTAACAACTACCTCGCCCATCTCAACTGCTTCGACTACTCCGCCCAATCAATCTATCTCATCTATTCAATCAAATTCAACAAAATTGTCAAATTTATCAAATTCAAAAAGCGTCGATTCATCAAAATCTTCGCGTTTAATTTCATCTTCAATATCAAAAGATACAAAAAAATCTTCATTGCACAAAAAGCGTTCTAGTGCTAAAAACACTTCAAAGAGGGGTTAAACATGCCGTTTGGTATTGGTGAAAATAATAGTAAAACTGCAACAAATGAAAAAAAACCCACGATGAACGGAATTAGTCTTCCAGCAAGACGTAGGTCTTCTCCATCCTCTGTAGTGCAATCTTTGCGTAAACTCTCATTTCTTAGAGTATCTTTAGATGAACAAAATCCTGATGTGGTAATAGCCTTAAATGTAGAATCAAGGGACATATCAAAAAATCCATACTTGTTTTCAATTCTTCACTTCAAACCTGATGCAATTGATGTGTTATACTCACAAATTCCAAACACATCCTTGAAAACAAGAAAAATTGATATAATCAAATATTGCTTAAACATACTAACGCTAACAACTGGCGATTACGAAGTTGATACTAAATATTTGTATCAATTATTGGAGTCTGTTGTTTCTGATATGAACGAATATTTTTCAAACGATTATCAAACGCTTTTTTCAAAATACGATAGCTTACGCTCCGATTATGATTCTTTACTAAAGCGAATATCCTCACTTGAAGAATCAAATCGCAAACTAACTACTGATAATTATGCGCTAAAAAACCGCTCAGAAGAATTAGAAGTAAAGCTATCTCAGATGTCAAAATACTCTGATTCTGTTCTTGCAATAAAAATACAAGATTGGATCGGTGAGCACAATGGCGAAATAAACTTATCCGAGTTTTCTCACGTGTATAATGTATCTGAGGCGCGTATTGAACAGATATTAAACAATCTAATAAGTGAAGGATATTTGGAAAACAAAAAATAAGAAATAAATTTGGAGTGAGTGTCAAATGTCTGATGAAAACAGCGCAGAGTATGCATCTGATGAAGATAATTCAAAATTGTCTTCACTAAAAATAAAAAAAACTACGTACTCGTTTATTCAGCGTAGGCGCTTTTCTCCAGTGCGACATTTCGTTCCAAAGAAAAAGCCTCAAGATCCTATATCTATCATCAAATCTCAATTGGGTCTTGATAATCCTTCAAAGAATAAAAAAAATAATCTCATCACACAACCCTCCAATGATAAAATGCAATTGTCTAATGATATGATTTTACTTGGGGCTTCTATTGCAAGCGCATTTTTGTTCATTTTCTTATTATTGTTTGTTTTTTCCTACTACGATACAGGTATAGCTCCACTTTCAAATTCTGATTATGTTGATTCATCTGCAGATTTGCACACGCAAATCTTCAAAGCAGGTATGCTTACTTATGGTTCACAAGGAGATGAACATTCACAACCATATTTTATACTTGATTCTTTTGGTTCAAATATAAAGAATATTTCAATATCTGCAGATCTTTATTCTACTCAACCTCCAAACCAAGTTTTTATGCTTGTTCATCGTCGTGATGGTGCTGATACATATACTGAGTTTAGAAACAAATTGCAAACATTACTCGTGCAAAAAGGATGGAAAATATCAGATATTCGTCTTAGTGATTTGCAAACTTTGCGTGGTTCTGCAGTTCTAATAGTCCCAACGGGGTATCTTCCACAAAAGCTTCTTGGTTCAAAAGATGGTTCATATCCATCAATCTCTGATCTTGCTTCTAGAGGTATTAATGTAATCTATATCGGTCAAGCATTTGATTTACAAGTGATGAGTGAAAGTGGAGAATTAATTGCTTCAGATCAACAACTTGTTGATAAAATAGGTATAGAATTTGATAAAAGTTCCAAATTATCTTCTCACGAATCGTTTGGTCTTCAATCTCCATTTTATTCTGCTAGGGATTTACGCTCAAAAGAAAATCTTTTATGGGGTTCAATAAGTGTAATTAATCGTCCATCCGGAACTATACTACTCATTCCAGAAACACTTGATGGTGGTTGGGTGGGTGATGGTTCTGCATCTGCTTTGGACATTTCCAATCTTATTATTCAAGCGCCTTATTTGCAACCATTCTCTTCTATGTCATTTTCACAAAATTCAATAACTAATTCAAGTATCAATAGAAAAACTCTATTTTTTGAGCCGTCAATCATCAATTCTGCCACTTTGCGTTTGAATTTTGAGGTATATGATAATTCAGATATTAAAAAATCATTTTTCATGGATTGGCCAATATTTGCAGAGGCCAAAGGAAAAGTATACATAGATTCGCCCTTTATAACTCCTGATTATCTAGGTGGAACACGAAAAACTGTTGTAGTTCAACTAAATGAACCAAGTGGGGGTGAACAGAAATTATATTTTGAGCTTTGGGCAAATGGTTCAAGCATTCAACAAATACAAGTAGAACAAGGCAAAACGAATCTACGATCCGTTAGATCTGCCCCTATTCAATTCAGTCAAGCTCCAGGTGAATATATCTTACGTGTAATTGATGCAAATAATTACGTTTATGGTGCTACAAAAGTAGACTTAGTTGGTGTGGATATAAGATTGACAACTGATCAGTCCAGACCCACCTATTCTTTTAGAGACGGGGTTTTCAATGCAACCTTTTATTCCAATGGTCGTAGGCTAAAAGTTCCAACTGTTCGCGTTTTTATGGAGAATCAACCTCAAGCAAAATCTCAGACGTTTACGAATACAGATTCTATAAGTTATGTGCCTTCAATTGACTTCAAACGTGGAGATTACACTCTTGTATTTGATTTTGGTGGGGGCTATACTCAAAACGTAAAACTTTCATATGCACTGGCGGTTAATGTCTGGGAACGACCAGAAGTTATTATATTGGCTATAATAGGTGTTTTAGTATTTGGAGTTGCATTCTATTTGCGTCGCCCAGAAAAAGAACGTTTTGCATTGGATATTCCTGATTTCCCGCCACACAGCTCAAAGAAAATACCTCTATCTACTGCGCGCGTGGCGTCTGTCTTTGAACAATTAAATAAAGATTATCATTGGACAACAATGCCCTTATCATTAGAAGAATTAAAAATGGGATTTAGAAAAATATTCATAGACGGCAGACCGATTATAATTGGCGATTATAATCTTGAGCGTATACTACAAAGCTTAGAACGCAAAGGAATTACCTGTTCGTATCTTGGTTTTTGGGCACTAAAGTCTTGGGAAGTTTCAAGTGGCTTTAATCACAAATTACTATGTTCATATCGTTATATCCGAGACGTTTTTGTGAATAATGCAATTCGTTTTTCAAAATTAAGAGGGACAAATAGCAAATGTGATGTAAAAGCCCTAATTGGTCGTTCTGAATACTATCTGCATATTCACACTGGTGAATCTAGTGAACAAGAGGTCATATCGCGTGCACTAGAAACGGCAAATTTGTCTCACACCTGGTTTTTATTTGAAAATCAACACGAACTTGATAATTTCAGACATCGCCTCTCCACAATATCCTCGTATCTTGTTCTCAAAATGAACGTTGAGAGTAAACGAATTCGTCTATTCACATTATCTGAATTTTCCAAGATAGTCAAAGACTTAAAGAGTCGTTATGTTTAACGAGTCTTTCTAAATCAGTTTGTGTATTCATAAATTCTGATTTTTCATATGTATTCTATTGTGTTCAATCGCTTGCTCATAAATGCTTAAGAGTTTCTGTGTGCATTTTTGTACCGAATATTTTTGTGCCACTTTGTATGCATTCGTGCCCATCATTTTTTTGTTTTTAATAGTTTGTAAAATAGCATTAATTGCATCTTGAGGATTCTCTCTTATCACATATCCATTTTTGCAATCTTGTAAATATTCTGCAATTGCAGTATTTTCAAGCGCAATAACCGGTGTTTTGCAAGCAAGCGATTCAAGCGCGCACAACCCTTGAGTTTCAAATTTTGATGCAAACAATGTGCATTGTGCAAGTGAATAAAATGATGATAAGAGTTGTTCATCAACTCTTCCACAAAAAAATATTTTATCATCAAGTGCGTTTTTCTTTACTTTTTTTCTAAGTTCAGATAAATATGGGCCGTCTCCTGCAATTAGAATTTGCATATTATCAGCATCAAATTTATCTTCTTGTGCAACTTTAAGTAAAAAATCAATATTTTTTTCCTTTGCAATCCTGCCAATGTGCAGTACTGTGTTTTTCTTAAACCAGCTATATGCTCTAACATCGTTTTTCACGTTCTCAAATTTTTTCAAATCAACTGGATTTGCAACCACACAGGTTTTTATCCAATGTTCTAAAACCATGTTTTGCATATACTTAGATGGACTTATAATTGCATCAAAATCTTTTGAGTAAAACCACTGGAGATATTTCCAACTTATGTTTTCAAACCAAAGCTTTATTCCATCTACATCTGATATGTAATGTCCAGCTTTTGGAATCAATGTGTGAAAAGTTCCTACAAGTGGTTTTTTTGTTCTCTTAGCAATCTTTTTTGCGACTAATCCCATTGCCAACATTGCGTGCGAGTGTATAATATCTGGTTTAAATTCAATGGCATCTTGTACACATTTAGAATACGAATACGGGATTCTGTATTGTGGGTATGGCAAAAATCTAATTGATTCACAATAGCTTATTTCTCTTATCCTATTGCGTTTATCTTTAGGTGCAGGTGCAAAAATTTTTACTTCGTGTCCAAGTTGTTGTAATTGTATTTTGTATTCATCAATTGAGCGAACTACTCCATCAACACTTGGACGATATGTATCTGTGACAAATGCAATCTTCATATTAGTGGGTTTACAGTAAGCGATTAAAAATCTTCCGATAGCGTCATAAATTTTCTCTATGTTTCATACTATGGCGACCAAATGGAGATAACCACACTGCAACAGGCTGTGGATATCATCATGCAACTACAAGAGCAGAATAGACAGCAACAAGAGCAGAACAAAGCACAGCAAGAACAAGTCAAGGTGCAACAACAACAAATCAAGCAGTTGCAAGATGAAAATAAACAGCTGGCAAAAAAAGTTGAGAAACTTTGTGCTCAACTGCACAGATATCACAATGTCAATACTCCATCTGGAGCACTTCCCCCATATCTAAAAAGTGAACTTTTCAATATAGTCAAATCTCCAGATGAAAAAGACCATCCTGATTCAAAACAAGTCAATAACAATAGAAACAAGCGTTCAGAACAGGATAGGATTGAAATTCATCAAGTAGATTTCTGTCCTCATTGTGGTTCAACTAATCTAAAACAGAGAGAAAAGACCAACAAAAGAATAGTTTTACACATGCATTTTCCAAAAGTTGAAACAGTAATGCATGAAAGCAAAAATTGTTTTTGTATGGATTGTAAAAAAGAGATTAGCCCTCAAGTTTCAAACACACTTCCAAAGTCCAAATATGACCTGAATATTTCCATTTTGATTGTGCTTCTCTATGCAATTGGGACTACTCAATCAAAAACACAAGAGATACTTAGGTGGTTTGGAGTAGAAATGTGCAAAACTTCAGTAAATAACACTATTCATAGAGTG
The DNA here is from genome assembly GCA_964532715.1 of Microcaldota archaeon. Taxonomy (GTDB): domain Archaea; phylum Micrarchaeota; class Micrarchaeia; order Anstonellales; family Anstonellaceae; genus 1-14-0-10-45-29. Next base: position 19,445 of record CAZHIX010000012.1, read on the forward strand.
CAAAAATATCTTGGAGATAGAAAATATAGAGAACTTGAAGAAGAATTGAAAAACTCATTTTTTTGTGGTGCTGATGAAACAAGCCATAGACATATGGGTAAGACTTTCTGGATATGGGTTGCTACAACTGCAAACACAGTATTCTTTAGGATAGCTCAAAGCAGAGGCAGTAAGGAGGCAAAGAAACTACCATTGGCAAAAATAGCAAGTTGTGATGGATACAGAGCTTATGATAAAACTACTAAGAGAATACAACGATGCTGGGCTCATCTTATGAGAAGATTAAGAGATCCATCTTTGATGTTCAATGAACAGTGGGAGATGGAACAATTCATCTCATTTGTAAAAAATGTTTCTTCACTATACAAACAAGCAAAAAAAGAATCAAGAAGAGGAACCGCTATAAAACAAGAATATGAAAGGAAGCTTACAGAAATAATTCAATCAAAATATAAGGAAGAACAGAATCTTGTGCATGCACTTAATTACATCATTGAATATTTTGATAACTGGTTCACTTTTCTCAAATATAGCGGAGTAGAGTCAACAAATAACAGAGCAGAGAGGGCTCTACGCCCTCTTGTGGTGCAGAGAAAAGTAAATCAGCACACATGGAGTGAAGCAGGAAAAGATGGGCTTGCAATAACTCAATCTTTGTATCAAACTTCAAAGTTGAGAGATGAGGATTTTGCTCAACTTATTAGGCACGAGGTAGAATTAGGTTTGTATGAGAGAGGAAAATATTGAACGCTTACGGTTTACACTTATGTATTTAAAGTTTGTCGTTTAACTTTGTACCATATCAGGTCGAATCTTTACATGATGGGTGGAAGGTATTATGAGATTGTTTGAAGTGCTATGTATTCTCTTTATTTTCTGTGTGTCATGTGTAAATCCTACTTTAGTAGTCTTAAATTCTCAAAATTATGAAGATATAATCTCTGTGGCAACGTATGCAAAACATAATGATTACTCCTTTGTTTTTGCTCTAACTCCAAATCAATCTGTGTTCATCTCAAAATATTATACTTCTGATCCAAACGAACCAATTATTTATGTGGAAAGTGAAAAGCCGGTTCTTGCAAATATGAAAGCTTTGTTGCAAACGTCCGGAGTAAAAAACATAAGTACTTATACTACGCAAAATGTGCCTTTTTGGGTTGCAGATCAATCTGACAATAGTCAGGCAATAATCGTTGGGAAAACTTATGGTCAAGATGCGCTAGCAGTATCATCGTATTCCGCACTTGTTGGTGCACCTATATTCTTTATAGATCCTTCAAAAGATTCATCAGAGATAATTTCAAAAATATCCTCAAAGGGCTATTCTCAAATAATTATATATGGGGCTATTTCTGAACAAATAGATTCTTCGCAACTTGAGCTTTTACCTCCAAGAAAAGTAATAAACACTGGAAATCGTTATTCCAATAATTTGGAAATTACTAAAGAATTTCTAAAAATTCGCAAAAGTGAGCAAGCAATTTTTGTTTCAGGGCACACATTTGAAAAATCTATGGTGGACGCAAACTATCCATTAATTCTTGTAGGTCGTTCAGATATTCCGACTACTATTAGCGATTTTGTAAATGAAAACTCTCTAAAAACCGGAGTCGTTTTTTCTGGGGATGGAGACATCGTAGATGGTGTCAATAGGATAAGAATACAAAATCCGCAAATGACTTTCTTTGTAAAATTTGGGGAAGGTTATCGTGGTTCATCTGAACCAATGCCACTAATGGTCGTAGCTTTACCCTCACCTTCACTTTCAATTGAAGTGCTAAATCTATCTTACAATATTCCCTCAAAACTTTTTGAATTAAGAATCAAAAATCCTAGCGATTTTGTAGTGTTAAGTGCAGGTGCATCTGTTCCTGATGTGGGGTCTGCACAATCCTCACAAATTCATTTAAATCCTCAATCTACAACCACTCTTAGTATCCCCTTAGATGCATCTCAATCAATCTCTAATGGGGTTATTCCTTCTGTGAGCATAACTTTGAGCTACGGTGAAGATACTGCTTTAATGGATAATGTCGATACTGTTGAGTTTACAAATGTTTCAACTTCATTTTACAACGACTCTTCATCTGTTAGGCTCGAATCTATTTTTTATTCTTCAGATGAAAAATCATTTCTAGTCAATTTTGATGGGCGTGGTTGGGTCGTTGGAACATTAGGGTTTAACATAAACAATCGCGCAGTAGTTCTTCAAATTCCAATTACCAAAATAAGTGGTCCAACTCAAGTTAAAATCAAGCATCTTCTTTCTTCTGATGAAGAAAAATTTATCAATGGCATAAGTTCAAATTACTTTTTACGATATGGTGAGAAAGAGGATATACTTCTAAAAGAATTGCGCGGAGACAACAAAATACAAATAACTCAGACTACTGACCAGTCTGGCAAGAAATCTGATGGGGATTCTAAATTTTCAATATTTGAACTGTTGAGTTCCCCTATAACTATCATAATTGTATTATTGGCAATTATCTTGGTGTTTGCATCAAGATTTCTTAGGGGGAGTTCGGATTCTTTTGAATAATTTTTTTTATCCTTCACATAATGTTTATAATTGATGTATATGTTGAGTAACATGGTACGAATGCAGGTGGTATGAAATGAAACTATTGTTGGTATTTTTAGGTATCGCGGTCTTGTTATCGACTGTGATTTGTGATCCGGTTGGCGCTACTGTGACTGCTGGTACACCTGTAAAGTTGGGCACTCAATCTGCCGGGACTGCTCACGCATGGGGTGGTAATATCACTCAAGTGAATCTAACAATCAACTCTTCTACTCTACACTGGCAAGGTTTTTTTGGTTCAATAACTGCATCTCTAAGACTTGCGTCTGGAGCCGAGGGTTCTGTAAGTACAATGAAAGTATGGCCTGTGAGTACGGTTGCAGGTCAAGTGTATGTTTCTCAATCTAACAACATTAATTTTAGTGCATTAAATACCACTACTACCACTTTGTCTAATGTGGATTCCGCATTTACATTTCTAAGCTCTGCAAGTGATTCTGCTACAAATACTGGTACTAATAGTGCAA
>CAZHIX010000012.1:22508-25811 GCA_964532715.1 Microcaldota archaeon
TGCTTTCAGTATCAGTTCTTATTCAGTAAGTGCAAACTCCCGTCCACTTATAACTACTTTGAACAGTTCTGGTTCATCTGTATGGCGACAAGTCGTGATGAAACACGGTGCTTCAAACACACCCTCTAATTTCGTATTCGTAGGTCTAATAAATTCATCTGGGGTTGCTTATGATGGAAATCCAGCTCATTATCAAGTAATTGTACCTGAGAATTCGGTTGGTGATACTGCATCAAGCACATATTACTTCTATGGAGAAGTCCAATAAGTCTAAATAGTATTTATTTGGGGTTTGGGGTGAAAAAGTTGGAATTAAAAAATATTCTCTTATCTGTTCTGTCCTGTCTACTTTTGTCATGTTCTTTTTTTGCAGATGTAGCAGATTTTGATGTAAAAAGTAGTGTACTGTTGGTAAACTCAAATTCATTTGAAGATGTGATAGCAGGTTCAATTTATGCAAATCAGATAGGTCATCGTTTTGTATTCATCTTGACTCCCGCGCATGGAAAATATTGGGAGAATTTTCTTCTAAAATCTTCTGATGATGTGCTTTATTTTGAATCTTCAAACCCCGTATACGTCGGGATGGCATCGTCGTTGCAATCTTTAAATAAAAAAAACATAGTTGTCATCTCAAAACAAGATTTAGCAAATCTTTTTTATGATAAATCTAGTGCTCATTCATCCAAATCAATTGTAGTTGGAACCTCATTAGGTGCAGATGCACTAAGTGTTGCGTCTTACGCTTCTGCCACAAATTCAAGTGTATATTTTGTTGACGCAACCCAAGATGTTTCATCAATAGTAAAAGATCTAAAGTCTAAGTCCCGCGAGGTACTCGTTTATGGTAAAATTGCAGACTCTCTTGAGCAAAACGGGGATGCAAAAATCATAAATACTGGTTCAGTCTATTTAGATAATGTTGAAATGCTATCCTTATATTCATCTGAAGTTTGTTCTCCCAATCAATTAATATTTACTTCTGGCAGAGCATTTGAGGCATCAATGGTAGATCCAAATTATCCGGTTGCACTTGTAGCTCAATCTCAGGTTCACTCTGCATTAATTGATTGGATAAATTCAAATAAAATAAGTGGGGGGCTTATTATATCTGATGATGTAGATATATCTGGTTCTTTATCTGCAATAAAAACACAAACAGGTATTCCAATTTTTGCAAAAATAGGTCAGGGTTTTTCTGGAAACGCAAAAGTTCAATCGCTTGCAGTAATGTCAATTCCATATAACGAAATTTCTTTAACATTATCCTCAGTTCAGTATTCAGAACAAAAAGGTGGCTTTGAAGTTGTGGTTTCAAACAATAAAAACACTCCTGTCTATGTAAGGTTGGTCGCAACTTTGCAATCTGGAAATCTTGGCTCCTCACTCCCAGTTTTAATCTCTGCGGATCAGACCCAAACAGTGTTTGTCAAAGTCTCTACAAATTCACTCTCAAAAATTTCAGAAGCTGTTTTTGAAGTTCATACTGGTTCAGATCCATTTGTAGTGGAAAAAATAGATTCAATCATTTTCAAAGAAATACCTATATCTGATAATAACTTGTCAAATAGTGTGATTTCAAAGTACACTAATGGGTCTTCTCATTCAGCTCAAAATCTGGACATGTCTAGTTCAATGGCAATCTCAGCATCGATCGCCATAGTTCTGATGCTTGTAGCTTCATATCTATTCATATATCACAAGCCGAGCTCACTACTACACCACTTTAAAAAACATTCAAAAAAACAACATTCTAGTGAGCATTCGAAGTCTTCTAAAAAACAACATCGGGGGTAAGACGAAATTGAAATCTTCCTGGTGCATTTTTTTTGTTTTTCTTTTTGTTTTTTCCTCTTTTTGTTACGCCCAAGCTTCAGCCACTGGTTCACATATAACTTGGGCAAATCTCAGTATATCTTATTATTCACAAGGTTGGCAATTATTTTTTGGTTTTGAAAATTATGATTTAAATGGTTCTAATGTTACCATTGTACCCAATCCACCCAATCTTTCAATGCAATCATTGTATTTTCCTTCTACATATAAGTACTATTTAGTTTCAATGGTGCCAAATCCTTTTTCATCTTCAGTTTATTCCGTTCCAAGTTTAGTTGAAGTTGATCAATATTTTGCAATCAATGAAAAAGAATCAGTGTCTTATCTTTTTAGTGATTCATCTGCATTCACATTCTATACTGGTTCTTCTAACAATCTTTCCTCAACTACTCTTGTTCTACCAACATTATATTTAAGTGGCGCAAATCCAGATGGAATTACAAATCCCTACGCTTTCAGGCAAGGAATCGTTAAACTCGGTTCAGATTTTTTATTTGTAATTCCAAAAAATACGTCTTATCTTCAAAATGGTTCAAGTGTTGATTTTCTTTTTGCACTTCCCTACAATCCATCTTCACAAAACGAGTTCTACCTATTTGCTCTAGACGATCCTCTTGAACCTACAGAACCAATATCTTTTTCTTGGGAGTATGATTACAATTCTAAAACCATTACAATATACAGCGAAATAGATGCAGATATTTTTTTGCAAAGCGAACTTGGAACTGCGTATACTGGAGTTACAAATTCTAGTGGACTTTTTAGTATTCAAGTCCCCGCAGGTTTTAATTATCATGTCGTTGTGTCAAAATCAGGTTTTATAGATTCGCAGGCAGATATTTATATATCCGTGCCTGTTTTACCCTCGGATTCTTCATCTAATTCTGCAAATGCACAATTTTTGCGTGTTGATACTCCTTCTGTGTGTATCGGTGCAGATTGTTATGAATTAAAGGAAGAAACTATTGAATCAGCAAAAAAAGAATCTGATTTATTTTGTGACGGGGATCTATGTTATTTTGTAGGAATATCTGAGCCTGAATTTGTAGATAAATATCGTTTGAAAAAAATTCCATCCGCTAATTCTTTTTCAAGCATATTTGATCCATACTTTTTTGATTTGAATAAGCTTTTTGGAGAATACTCTGATAATTATCAATACGTTTTATCACGTTTTGGTTCAACTCCCTTTGACTTCAAACTTCTATTTTACCCTATACTGTTCTTACTAGTGCTCTTGGCTCTATCCTACATATTCAATCCTCGTAATTCAAAGAAATTTCAAGGAGGGTATGATTAAATTTCATGTATTAATTTATTTTCCGCTTAATTTTTGCGTATTAATGTTTAGTCGTTTTGTGTGGTCTGATATTTATTTTCCGCTTAATTTTTGTTTATCGCCGTTTGATTGTTTTAATGTGCCTTTGCTTGAAAGAAATCCATGCGCTTTAGCGCGTGGATGAATTT
>CAZHIX010000013.1:0-9091 GCA_964532715.1 Microcaldota archaeon
TAGAAAAGTGAGGGGTAGAGGGGAGCAAGCATGTGATGAGCAGGTGGCTCCCTCTAACGGATCTGGGAGGACTCGAACCCCCAACCTTCTGGTGTCTTCAGCAAAAATTGCTTCCGAAGCCAGACGCTCTATCCATTGAGCTACAGACCCAATAATATTCAAACAAATGATACTAACTTTAGATGCGCACCAGCTTTTTATATTATGTGCTCTCAATTTTGCAATATGCAAAAAGCTAAAACAGGCTCACTTGAGATAGAAGCACTAAAATCTTCAGTTCACACATTACAAGAAAATGAATCACTTGGTCCGGCAATTATCGTCGGTATTTGCGCGTTGTTGTTTTTTTTAAGCGTTCCGTTTTATGGGGTTTTGGGTTCAGTATTTTTTGCAATTGTATGCACAGCTATAACATATTATCGTGCACAATTTGGTATGAGTACAGTTTTAATTTTGGGACTTTTTGCAATTGCCCACAATTCAGCAGGACTTGCTTGGGTTTATGCGTTCGTATTTTTTGGAATGGCAATTTTAGAGATGAGATTTGAAGCAAAACTATTTGATTGGAGATTTTTTGCATATTTGATAATTGGCATTAGTGGGGCGTTTTTGAATTTTGCATTTGCAGGAGTAATTTGTTTTATTGCACTTGTTTTGGGAAGTTTGCAATTAGGCTCTCAAAAATCTTTAGTCTTTGGAGCGCTTTTTATTTATTTTGTAATTATTTTAAGCTCGCTTGGACAGATTGAAAATAATTTAGGAGTTTTGTTTTCAGAACAAAAAAATATGCCAATATTTTCAATTGTACAAAATGAGCCAGTTGATAGTGCAGTTTTTGTACAAGCACTAAATTCTTTATCAAAAATGATTTCGTGGGATGGATTAACTTCAGTATTTGCAATCTTAGGCGCGATAATTGCAAGGACAGTTTTTCTTTTGCTTGACGGTTCACTGTTTTTGTTTCTTGTAGTTTTTGTCGCAAGCGCATGGGCTATTGGACATTTACCATCAAGGTTTAAGGATCACCAATTTGCACAGACGATTAGTGCGACCCCTGCAATTTTATGTGCGCTGGCAGTCGTTTTTGTTGGTTCAAACTATGGAGTGCAACAACAAATTTATGACGTGCCAATATATTTCTTTTCAATCGTTTATGCAGTAGTTGCAATAGGATTTGCATTTATACTTGATGTTTTGAAAATAAATATAAGTAACGAAGTTGAGATTATTTCAAATCAAAACCAAAGCACGTTTGGAAAATTTGGAGAACAAAAATCTACATCAACAGGAGTTAAACTTGCAGATATTGGTGGATATGAAGATGTTAAAAATGAATTAATGGAAGCAATTGCAGGACCTCTAAAAAATAAAGCTATGGCAAGTGCGTATGGACTGAAACCTGCATCTGGAGTTTTGCTCTTTGGACCGCCAGGAACTGGAAAAACACTAATAATGAAGGCATTGGCAAGTGAGCTTGGATTGAAATTTGTGAGTATTTCGTGCACGGACATATTGTCTTCGTGGCACGGGGAATCTGAAGCAAATGTAAAAGAAGTTTTCAAGACTGCACGTGCAAGTGCCCCATGCATTTTATTTTTTGATGAAATGGAAGGGTTGGCAAAAAGTCGTGAGAAGAGTTTTAACGATGATGTCGGACCTCGTGTTTTATCCGTGCTTTTACAGGAGATGGACGGATTTAATAAAAAAACAACAAAACCAGTAATTATAGTAGGCGCCACAAATATGCCTCAACAACTTGATCCTGCAATCATGAGACCTGGAAGACTTGATAAAATAATATATATGCACCTGCCAGATTTTGAAGCACGAAAAAAGATTTTACAGGTACATAGTGCAAAGCTTCCTATGAGTACAGACTTTAGTGTAGATTTAATTGCCAAAAGAACAGAGGGGTATTCGGGAGCCGATCTTGCAAATATAGTAAAAGAGGCATCTGGATTAGTAGCGCGTGAAGCAAGAACTAAAAATGTAATAATACCTATTTCACAAAAGCATTTTGAAGCAGTACTTGCACGCATACGCCCATCAACATCTTCGCGACAACTTGCGATGTATGAACAGTTCAAAGACGAATTTGAGCGAAGTGTGAGATGAGAGGAGAATTTAATGAATAAAAATGAAATGGCAATTGTTATTGAGCGCCTTAGAATTATGTCAAGAGATATGAGAATTAATATTGAACCGTATGAGGCATGAATAAATATCAATTAATAAAAGAAATTTTGGATCAAACTGAAATCGGAAAACTTATAGTTAATATGCAAATGACGTATTTGCGATCTTTAAAAGACAGAGTAAGAGCTTGAAAACGTTTCTTATTACAATAGTAATGACGTTGAGTTTATATGAGTAAGGCCAATCTATTGAAATTATCAAATTCAACAAAACATTTCTTTTCAAATGGAATATTAAACAAAACGATTAGTATATTATATATTCCATAATGAATTCGATTGCACTAAAAAGCGATAATTTAGAAATGGAACAGAAACATACTAGTATCAAGAATTGTTGCAAAAATATATAAATATTAACATTTAATTAATAATCAATGAAAATTGCAACAAAACTGAAAGAATATATTTGCAGTGCAAAAATCACCCATTTTAGCATATTGGATAGCCTTGGGCTTACAAGCTCAAATTCACTAAGAGTTACTCTAAATAGACTTGTAAAATCCAATGAGATTTACAATCCAATCAAAGGATATTATGTTTGTAAAAATGCAGATCCGTTTGAAGTGGCAACATTGCTAAGACCAGGATATTTGACATTGCAAACTGCACTGTATTTGCATCATTTGAGTGATGAATATCCATTTACTATTTATGTGGCTTCAAATTTTAGAGGAACACTGAAACTTGGAGAACACGAGATTTGCTATTTTAGACCAAAAAACTATTTGGGAGTTGAGAACAAATTATACAAAACAGCAAGTGTTCCTAAAGCAATTTATGACTGCTTGATTTATGCAGATAAGATTGGATATGCAAAAATTGCGAAAGCAATTTATGATTCAGAATTTTCTGCAAGAGATTTTCTTAACTTGTGCAAAAACGAAAATTCTGCCTTTTTTCAAAGACTTGGATATATTTTATCTATTTTGCCAAAATTGGATGAGCAGAAAAAAATTATTTTACAAGAATGTAGAAAGAAAATTTTGGCAAATGTATATTTGCTTGGCAGAAATAGCGGAAAATATGTAGCGAAATGGAAAATAATTGATAACGTTGGAGAAAAGGTGATTTTGTCATGGTGGGATCAATAGCGTTTAGTGTGGAGGATATACGAAGTTATAGTGCAAAAACCGGACTAGGATTTCAATTCTGTACAAAGGAAGCTTTTTTGTTTGAAGCAATGGAAGTTTTTTCTCAAAAAGAGTTTGTTCTCAAAGGAGGCACTGCAATAAATAAAGGATATCTTGCTGGACATCAAAGATTTTCAGAGGATTTGGATTATGACACCAATCTTAGCAAAAAAGAGGTTGAGAATTTTATTATTTCACTTAATTGGAAAATCAAAAAGAGATTTTATACAAAAAATACAGTTGGATATATGTTTGCATACGTATTTAATGATGTGCAAGATGTGATAAAAGTAGAAGTTTCGTTTGGAGTAGATGGAAAGTTTGAAAAAAAGAAAATGATTTCAGATTTTTTACCAATTTCAAAAATTGTACAAACATACGCATTTGAGGAGCTAAATTGGCAAAAAGAACAAGCCATAATAAATAGACGGGAATGGAAAGATTTGTATGACCTTTATTGGATGAGTAAGAATGACGGATTCAAAATAAGAAATAAACTTGAGTTTGTAAATGCAATAAAAAACTTAGTAGTTCCAAAAACTGCAAACGCATACATCCCAATTACAAAAAGACCTAATTGGGATGAAGTAAAAGAAGTAATGATGAGCTTATAAGATAGTGAAGCGTATATATAGTAGGTGAAATTTAAGCCCTATTGGATTTTTTAAAAGTATAGAATACAAATATATTTTACGACGTTTGAAGTTATTAGTATTTTTAAAAATCGTACGTTCAACGACGTAAGTAAATTTGAGGAAAATCATATGTTTTTATTTAATATAACAGGATTACGTTTTGTGCCATTGGTGTTTTTAGTCAATACACGTAATTTAAACTTTAATTTATAAATTAAAGTTTATATATGCTAAAAACATTTAAATAGGTTGCTAAATTTCAATCTCATAATTCCTATGAATAAGCTCGTGGAAGGGCTTAGAGGATGGGTACACGAATAGAAAATATGGGCAAAAGGATATTTTGTCGCCGTTAATATTTATCCTAAAAAGATATATGTGCCCAAAAAATCAGGCGACAAAGAAAAAAATTCAGATCCGCCATAAATTGGCGATTTGAGGTGAATACATGAAAGGAGTAAATGCATCAAGAATTGCAGCTATTGCGGCTGGAGCCGTATTGCTCAGTTCATCGGCTATCGCAGCCAGCGTTATGTATGAGAACGTTGAGCTTGTGAATCCAAACGGTCAGCCAACCGCTAAGATTGTCGTTGGTTCAAACGCACAAATCTCAGATGGTATTGCTGCCGCAAACATCGCATCTGTTTTAGCAAACTATGCCTACAAGAGTTCAACTGTCAGCGCACAACACCAAATAACTGGTGATGTATGTGGTGGTTCAGGCTCAGGCACTGGTTCTGGAACATGCGAAGTTTCAAACGAAAAGGTAACAATTGAAATAACATTGCCAGGAGTACTTGCCAATGCACACGAGTTCAAAACATTGATCTCTGACTATATTGACAAGACAGTAGCAAACAGAGAGTATGGTCTTACTGAAGACAAATACCAGCCAGAAACATCTGGTGAAGCAGCTACAAGATCTGACTCCTCTGAGGTTCTCACTCCATTGAGATCAACTTCTGATCTTATGATTAGCAACTTATACATGATTGGTTCTGGTCAATTCAGTGGCTTTGCATCACAATCGGTTGTGGACAACCAAGCAGCAGATGCAAGATACACTGCAGAACAAGCGTTTTGGATTGGAGGAAGAGTAAATGGTTACACAAGAGAATCAACCTCAGTGTACTATGACTCAAACAATCAATACAGAACAGTTGTTGCAAGACCAAGAGTAGTTGCATACTCATTGACCTTCAAAGGTAATGAATACGGTATCCCAGTTTGTACTTCAAACTTAGCTACATCTGGAGACTGGACATCATGTAACTCAACTTCGTATAAGTCTGATCAACACAGAATTAAAATCCCGTTCTTAGGACAAGAGTGGATTATTTCTGGAATGACCCCACCGACCAATGTTTCAAAACCACTCACAAACAGCCAAGGAGTTGTTAATGATGGAGAAGTAAAACTTGCAAAAGAGGCAAAATACGACATCATAAACGTCGGAGGAGTGATTGAGGGAGGAGACTTCAAAATCAGACTATCCGATATTTCAGTTGCAACCGGACAAGACAATGCGCACCCAGCAATATTGGATGTGTTAGATGCAAACGATGCAGTTGTTGGACAAATCCAAGTCAACCCATCAGACACATATGAATTTGTGCAATCCTCAACTGGAAAGAGCATAAAGATCCACGTGTACAGAACAGCACCTGGTTTCACACTATCTGCAAAATGGGCAGAGATAGCTATCTACACTGATGAGATTATTCTTGAAGATGGCAAGAGATACAACAGAGCATCATCTGATGACTCAAACTACAAGTACCTTAAAGCATCTATTTACTGGAAGAACCGCGATGGTGCAGCGTCTCCATTGAACCAGCCAGACTCGTTGAGAGAGATAGTTTTGTGGGACTCTGAATCTTTTGACAACTCCAAGATGGTTGCAGGAGACTCAATAAACTTCCCAAAGAAGAGCACTGCATTCAGACTCACGTACAATGGACTTAATCTCCAAGATTCAGACTACACGTCACTCACAATTTCCAACAATGGAAACACTGAGCTGTCACTCTGTGACGGATCACCCGGCTCTTTTGCGTGCTCCACAAAGAATGGAACTGTAACTGGTTACTTCATAAAGATAGCCACAGGTATGACAAATGGTCTTGGTGGAGAAGGACTCACTAGAACCGACAGAGCTGAAGTAGTTTACTTAGACCCAATTGGTATTTACAATGTAAATGGAACAATTGGAGGCAACGGAACTGCCATAGACGCAACTACTGGATACACTACATCTGCAACTTTAGTACAAAACACCACATTCCTTTCTGGAGATGGAACCAATGCGCTCTCCCCAACAGTTTTCTGGAAGACTGGTTCTGACGACTACTACAAATGGAAAAAAGTTACAGCAACTGCAACTTTAGGAAACGCATCTGGAACTGTTAGTGATACAAATGCTATCTACTTTGACGTACTTGGTCAGAGCTCACTTGCGAAAGGACAGATATACATCAATGTCAGAGCCGATCCAACGACTTCACTTAGCACAACTGGTTTCTACGCAGACAACCCTGCATCGGGCGCAGTACTACATGGTGAATTTGTTATCCAAGAAGACGCAGGAAAGGCAAACGTAACATCAAACGCAAGAGTTTGGACACGCATACCTTTCATGAACTTTACTGGAACTGAATGGAGATTCAAGGCATCTGATAGCTCAACCGCATATGCATACTATGGAGGTCTCAACCTTGCAAGCACTGGAAATGCAGACAACACCCCATTGACAGCATCATCCATGGAGCCAACAGTTATCACTGAACGTGGTTCAAAGATAACTGGAGTTGGAACAACATCTGTTGAATTCATGGCTGCAAAGAGCGTTGGTATGCCATCATTTACTTTCGCATACGCTGACGAGGAACTCGCGTCCTCCGGTGAGCTATGGGAAGCAAGTGAGGGAGACACCAAGACTTTGACCAATGGAGTAGGTCTCAAAGTTAAAGAGATAACTGAGACCGTTGGATCCTGCAAAGCATCTAGCACATCTGGCTCTGTAAGCTGTGAAGTAAACGAGGGAGCAATCTCTGCTCGCATAATGCCAAACAACGTTGCTTCAATACAAGTGATTGAACCATACGATGTTAGACAAGCAAGCGACATGGTTGTACTTGACTCACAAGCAAACAACGCCGGCGGTGTAGTGATCACAGTCGGAGGTCCAGTAGTGAACTCAGTAACTGCAAGCGTATTGGCAGACGCGTCTGTTGACTTTGACGCCACAAGCGTTTATGTCCAGGCACACGGCTCCAAGATTGTCGTAGCTGGTAAAACAGCCGCAGACACAATGCAAGCAGCACAAGAGTTCATTGGTGCAATTGTCAAAAATTAAACCCCTTAGGGGGTTTTCCCCCATTTTTTTATTTTTTAAGTCTGATTTTGTAGAATTTTGTTGTAATTAGAATAAACATAAGTTTATATTTCAAATCACACATAGTTTAACTAAAATAGACACGTGGTGATGTGAAATGAAGATGAATTATTTAGTAATGCTCGCACTTGTTTTAGTATCAACAATATTTGCAAGTGGAACATACACAATTGAAACTACGCCTCAAACGGCAAATGTTTTTGTGCATGGTCTTGGACAGGCATCAGGATATTATAATCAATGCACAGCACAGATTTGCACTGATTATGTAGAAAATGGACAGTATTTAGCAATAATTGTAAATGAAGGATATTACACTCAGACTCAATTTTTTGATGTAAATGACAATAATGCGACTTTTAACATAGAACTTGAAGTGATACCTGCAAGCATAACTGTAAATACAATTCCAGCAGGCGCACAAGTAAAAATAAATGGATTAGATGAACTTTCAGGGTTCCAACAGATATCTATAACTCCAGCTAATTTTGAACAGTTAGAACCGGGAAGATATGTTGTACGCATAACTATGGACGGCTATGAGAACTACATGAAAATTGTAGAAACTCATGCAAATCAAAACACATTAGTTGAACACGAGCTTGTACCAATAGAACCTCAAACCCAAAGTGGACAGATTGGAGTATTTTCAACCCCAAGTGGAGCAACAATTCAAATATATGGAATTAAAGAGCTTGGAGGAGTGTATTACACCTCAACTACACCATATGTAAATGCAAATTTGACTGCAGGTCAATATTTGGTAAGATTATCACTTAGTGGATATGAGAACTACGCACAAACCTACCAGATAACCACAGGACAAATAACAATAGTAAATCACACGATGATAGCACTTCCACCAATTCAAACTGGAAACTTTAATATAGATACATATCCAAGTGGTGCAAACCTGATAGTATATGGACAAGGACAGACCATAAATGGAGTTGCCCCATACGCGTATCAAAATGCAACAACCGGTTTGAGAATGCTAAAAGCTACTTTGGCAGGATTTAAAATGACATCAAAAATATTCTTAGTGACCCCAGGTCAAACCACAGATGTCTTAGTAAACATGACTCCCAACTAAGGGAGTTTTTTTTTGTTTTAACAAAGTTGAATATCATGAATTTTGATCAAGTGAGAAGAATAGAGTAATTGAACAATAAATACTTCTGATGAATTTTGAGAGTTTGAGATATTTTTAATCAGATTTGCTAAAAGAGCACTAAAAGCCATAAATGGCTTTAGTACGCAATTTGTTAATGACAAATCACAGCCGGCGCTGATGCGCCGTCGTGTCTTCAATCGCTTACGCGCCCAAAGATGCACGATGTCAGTTATACAGGCACACAAATGACTTGAATAAACACTCGGAAATACGCTCATCGTCTAAAAACAATTTTTGTTTATAAACTTATCGTTAATGGCAAAAACGATGAGTATTTAAATAAGCAATGATACTAAAAACGATATGGAAGACATGATTTTGCCGATTTTAGCAAAACAAAATATATGGTGGGAAGGTAGAATCAAAGATGATGCTCATTTGAGAAGATGGGAATCTATGACAAAACGATGGATTCCATTCCAACTTGAACAAATATCGACTCAACCGTTTTCACTAAACATAATTATAGGACCAAGACAGACTGGCAAAACAACTTTGATTAAATTTGCTATATCAAAGCTTATTGATTTTTATGGCATGACACAAGAGGATGCAGCTGT
>CAZHIX010000013.1:9101-25735 GCA_964532715.1 Microcaldota archaeon
TTAAGATGTGACGAAATAACAGACTCGACAGAGCTTAGAAAAATTATTGAAACTTTTTTTGCATATGCTAACACAAAAAAAACATATTTATTTTTAGATGAGATTACACAAGTACAAGGTTGGGAAAATACAGTTAAGGGATTTGTAGATGACGGAGATTTTTTACAGGCAGTAGTAACAATCAGTGGCTCAAATGCATTTTCATTGCAAAAAGGTGCGGAATTATTTCCCGGAAGAAGAGGATACGGTAAAGATATACGTGTTTTGCCTCTGAGCTTCAGGCAATACTTGCAGATAGCTCAACCGAAACTTATTGAAAAAATTCCGCAGGCAAGCAGTATAGATATTGAAAACGAAACAATAGAACCTGTGCTTTTACACATGAAACAATTGCAAAAACATCTTTACGATTACATGCAGTGCGGAGGTTTTCCGCTTGCGGTTAATTCATATTTGCAGAATTTGAAAGTAGAGGAACAAGCAAAAGAAGTATATATGAGCTGGTTAATCGGGGATATACTAAAGGCAAAAAAAAGCGACAGGATGGCAAGAGAAATATTAAAAGTCATGCTCTCAAAAATGCCCACACCCGTATCGTGGGAAGCAATAGCACAAGAAACCTCAATAAAAACCGCACAAACAGTTGCATCATATGTAGAACTCTTTGAACAATTGTTTGTAGTATTACCGCTTTATCATATTGAACCGAACAAAAAAACTATTGAATTTGCAAAGAATAAAAAGTTACACTTGTTTGACCCATTATTGTATCATATTGTTGAAGAATGGTGTATGCAACCTATTTTAGCAAAAACACAATTATTAGCAGAAGCGATTTTAGCTGTGCATGTTGCAAGATTTTTATCTGAGAAAAAAATTGTGCGTAGAATGTCGGATAATGTCGGTTTTTGGAAAAACGGGTATGAAATAGACGTAGTTGCACTGCAACCGCAAAAAAAACCGATAGGCTATGAAATGAAATGGTCGGATAAAAAGGAATTGTTTAGAGTCAAAAAAGGAGCGGTAGGGGAGCTAAGATACATATCAAAAAACTATTACAATGAGCAAAAACCTAAGGTCATTCCATTGGCAGTTTTTCTATCAATGCTTTAGTCAAACAAATAATTATTTAAACAACAACAAACAAACGATATACATGCGACCAGGATATAGATTTGGCTTAATGGCATTTGTGTTGCTGTTTTCATGTGCGGTTTATGCGTTTGACATAAACGACTATCTTTATGCAGATGAAACAGGTGCGACGATTACGTCTGAACAGTTAGATATTTCAGGCACTACAACTTACGAGTTGTACTACGTAAATTCCAACCCAGTAATGATAACTGCGGATGGAAATATAATTGAAGATCAAACTATAATTGAGCAAATACTTACTGAACATTACTCAAGCACTGCACTTCCATCAGAGCAAGAAATGAGCGAATTAAAAGCACTTATACAAAAATTTCAGGATAGCAGAGATTACAAACTTACAAAATATGGCAAAGGAGCAGAAGAATTATGTTTACAAGAAACATATCTTAGCACATACGATTGCAATACTGCTTCAAGTTGTATGGCAGCTACGATGAAATGTTACATACACATACAAAACGGGGGAGGAAGTTGCTATGAAGAACTCTTGGCTCCACTTTTTTACAATTATAGAACAGAAGTAGATAAGATGAACACTGCAACCAAGTCAATTGATTCGTTGATTAGTGGTTTGAGTGTGAACAATGCAAATGAGAATTTTAATCAGATTAAAGCTGAGCTTTTGAAATTAAAAGAATCTGCATCAAATATCGCAAAAAGTAATCTTGGAGGATTAGATGAGGCTATTCCAAGTTCAGATGCTTTTGGTCTTTGCTCGGTATCACATTTGGAGATTAGCGCGCTTAGTAGTGCAGAATCAAAAGTATCTCAAATGCAATCAGAAATTGGTTCAATAAGCACAATTGCAACAGAGGCAAATACTATCGCACAAAATACACACGACAGAGTAACATACAAAAAGAATGCAGTTTTGCTTGATGCATGGAAACCAAAATGGGATGCGTTCAAAACAAAATATGACGAGTTGTATCAAAAATCACTTACACATTCTACATATGTAAAAGACTCGCAGTTTACAATACAATTTAACAAAATGGATAATGCATACGAATCAATGCAGACAAGAATGACAAGTCTGAATTTTGATGGTGTAGAAAAAGATATGTCTGATTTAGACGACACAGTCATTGCATTAGATAATTATTTCAAACAAAACACAGAGTTTGAATATGAGAAAACAATAGAAGCCGAAGATGATGCAACAGATTCAATCATATATGCAAAGTACAACGTAAGACAAGATGATAGCACAAGTGTTGAAGCATATAATTTACTTGTGAGTAAAAAGGCAGAAATAGACTCAAGATTTAACCCACCAATGACTCAAGACCAGTATGAACAATTAAGTGTTGAATATCAATCTTTGCAAAAAGAAGCACAGATGTATATACAATCACAAACAGAAATAGCCAAATCAATTTCATCAGCAGGTGGAGCATTTGGGCAAACTGCAATAGGTGCAGTATTTGCGTTTAGCGATGCGATATACACAATGCCGGCAGAACAAAAAGAATCAATTGCACCAGTTATTCCACCCGCGATGCTTTTACTCATAGATTTAGCGATAATATCAATTTTAGTAGTGATATTTGTAGGTGTTGCCGTAAAATTCAAATACGTCTTTAGAAAGAGAGCAGTTCTTGGAGTTTGGATATTGTTGCTTTTGGCATTTTTATTCATACTTGCAACAGGTTCAATTACGATGTATATTATGGTGGATCAATCGGCTCAATCATCCACATTACAAGAATTTACAGGTGTTTTGGCAAATTCACAAGTAACATATGTGATTGTAAATAAAGAGGGATTGAACGAAGACCAATCAAAGGCAATGTTAAGCTGTGCACAAACGATCGCAAAACAGCTTCAGAGTGGATATGAAGAACCAACAGAGATTTTACAAATTGATGGAACAAATTGTATATACAATGAAAAAACAATGAATGCGCAAGATTGCCTTAGTCTGCCAGCAACTAATCCGACAATTAGAATGGATTATGATTCAGAACAACAAGGCGCTCAGTTTTATACAATATATCAAAAAAGAGCAAATGTGTATGGAGATACCGCATATTATCAAAGATGTGAAATAGGAAATGTTCTAAACTAAGAGGGAACATATATGGTAAATAGTGAAAAAAAACATCAAGAAAAAAAAGAGGACGCCCAAAGTATGCAAGATGCAAAAGAAAAAGAACAGGTGATTTCACAAAAGCCAAAAAGATTTGAGCTGACTAAAAATCAAAAAATTGCGCTTATTGGTGGGCTTATAGTCATAGTTGTAGTTCTTGCAATAACAATACTTTTTGCAGAAACTGACGATAGCGCAAAGCAGTTTTCAGACTTTTTATATCTTTCAAATAAAAGCGGAATAATAATGGATATACGTAATGCACCAAATACATCTATGAATTCAATAATAATGCAGTGCGGAGTGAATTTAATATCAGATGGATTTTTTGCAAAAACAAATAAAGACTTGTTGATATATGCATGTGATGATATGGGTTGCGTGTCAAACTTAGCATTGCAAAATGCTACGAATCAACAACAAAATGATACACAAACAAATCAAACATCACAGACTAATACAACAGACATAATTGTTCCTTTTGATGTTGCACTAAAAGATATGAGCTCGCGCGCATATTTTCACATAATGTATGACCAAGAAGAAAAGAAATTATTTCATTCAACATACGCATTAGTTTACCTAAATGCAACAAGCGACCCTACACAGTGCAAACTTGATATAAAAGTTGAATAGATAATACGCAAGGATAAATTTGCTTGCAAAGTGCAAGCAAGACTTCTTATTTTTGACCATTTTTTCTAAACACGCTATTTTTTGTCGTACTTAACAGTAACTATTCAAAAAAATACATTGTACAAAATAGATTCAACAAGATGCATACATTTCACTGAAACGATTTAGTAAGATGTAGATTTCCTGAATATTTGCAAAAAAAATCGTAAAGTTCAAAGGATTTGATATGGAGCACCGACTTATTTTTACGCAACCGGGTAAATTAGACGACATTAGACGACCGCTATTTTTTGCAGGGATGCTAGACTACGAAGAATTTCACTAACGATATCTCAAAAATGCGCCAATACCATAAAAGCTTTGCGCAAACTGCGCACCTTCTCCGGTTTCGTCAGACACTATTTTCACTTCTACACCCGAACTATCTGCAAGTTCAATCAGGTCGTCCATTAGGTCTTTTTCTGATAAAACAGTTATTTTTTTACCATCAACAGTTGTTTTTGTAATTGGATCATCGGGGCGTTTATTGATATAACTTTCTTGCCCATCAATTTGCACATGATAGCGTTTCCAGCTAAGTTTTTCAGATAGGATTAGCGTTGAGGCTTGTCGTGATTCAAGTGCTTTTCTTACACTTGGCTCCCCATACGTTGCAAGACCGTTAGATACGACTTGTTTGATAAAACGTTCTATTAGTTCTTTTTCAACGATTGCTTGTTGGTCTGAGATTATATCTCTTGATTTGTCCATGAGCTCTTTTAGTCCATATTCATCAGTATAACCAGTATCCACAACCCCAAGCACCTTTATTTGATAATTGAATGGGCTCATCTTGATGAAATTTTCTTTTGCAGGTCCTGGACCGCCAACGATTACACCTTTTGTAGTATTAACAAAGTATTTATCCATGGATTCGCCAATACGCTTGTAATAGACCTCAATAGCCTCCTCAATCAAACGAGAATAACGAGCTGCTGAGTTATGGACTATGAATCCATTAGCTACAAAATTAAACGAATTAGGAATTGTCAAATCAACATAATTGGCACGCCCAATAATTGGGATTTTGTGATGAATAGATGCGATAGAAATATCTCCAGACAACCACTTATTAATCAAATTTGCAACAGACTCCAAAGTCCCATTTTCTTTGGCTTTTTTTAGAAGTATGCCACTAATTTTCTTCTCAAATGCTCTGATTCCAAGTGGTTTCAAATTTCTAAAAAAACAACTTGCCGCATAAAAATCATTTGTCTTTAGCCCAAGAGATTTTGCAATCTCAAATACTTCTCGCCCATCTACAGGAACCTGAGCAGTATATTGTGCAACTATTTTCTTTGAAGCTATTTTCTTTAGAGATTTAGACTTATCGGTTCTACTAAATCCTATTATTTGTGCAAACTTACAAACAGACTGTCTATCTGATATACTCACAACCCATTGAGGATTTGACTTTGCTTTTTTTTGAGCAAAAGAGGATTGAATTCCAAGTCTTAGAAGAACAAAGTGAACCTGACTCATCATTTTTTGTGAGCACATAGCAATATCAACTCGGCTATCGTGCACATACCCTTCTGCATCATAAAGTCCGTGAAGAAATGCTGCTTGCACATCTACTTTTGAGCGCAAAATACATTCGGGAATAGAGCGCTTGACACTCGAATCCACGATTTGAGGAACTTGAGTTTTCACAAAATTTGCAAATTCTTTACTAAATAAACGCAATTCATAATATGGCTTTTTAGCAAAACTTCCCGCTTGACCTCGTTTGTCAATGATGTAACACTTTGCATCAATACCAAGTACCTTAGATGATATATTTGCATATTTTTTGATGATCTGCTTATAACACTCATAAAGACAGATTCTGTTCATATCAAGATTTCCATCTCCAGCTATAGCCCCAAGAATATATGCCAAATCTTTTGAGTAATATTTAGGTAAACTCAATTTTGGCTTTAGCTTGCGCATATCAAATTTTAACCCATATAAATTGTAGAGTTTCAAAGTCTTTTGTAAACCTAAAAGAATTTCGCCCCTCTCCATACGACATACTGCCATTTGAGTAATGCCCAGCTTATTTGCAACCTCACTTTGAGATAAACCAATTTTCGCTCTTGCAACTCTTAGCTTTTCAAAGTCTTTTTCACACAAATTAATTTGTAATTGTGGCTGATAGTCTATTTTAATATCAGAGCCTACATGACTCACTTGCTTTGCGATAAGAACTCTATCTCCTTTTTTTAGATCTTTTGCATATATTTCTTTTACTCCATTTTTATCAATTGTGAAAAACCTATGCCATGCAGTGGCAACTATTTGCATAGCGGGAGCCTTAGTTATAAGTTTGTATGCAATATTTGCAGGAGTAAAAAATTTATTGGAACATTGCCAATCAGATATTTTGAAATTTTGTAAATTTGCACCTTTTATAGATGACCCAACAAGCACATCTGATACAGGAATTATTTTGCCATCAGATGAAAAAACATTTGTATCTAAAGCTAAACATTGTCCCCCTTTGCGAATCTTAGCATGTGCAGTTGAATTTAATTTATGCAACACAGTTATAGATGTTCCTTTTAGCATCGCAAGTGTGCATTCACGTCCATCAAAAACAACAAGACCATACGAATCTTTAATTTCAATCATACCTTCAAGTGGATCTAAAAAGAATTTTGAATCACAACGATAAGTCTGAATTTTTACTGGTTCTGGAGGGAAAATTGTAAAGAGCTCAATATCAGTTTTGGCAGGATTATCAGATATATTTCCACAAAATATTGCAATACCACTTTGTGGAGCAACATTAGTATATGATTTTAGATGATGAACAATTCGCTCAAGTGCGTCAGTAACATTTTTGCGAGTTGATTTTGATTTTATATTTGACGCCTGACCTGCTTCACCTTTTAGTTTATTTGAAGTATCGTGAATCGGCGCACCAGATGGGATATAGACAGAAATCAATTCAGTACCTGAACCCTTTAAATTTTTTAGATGATGAATCTGTTTTTTTAGTATATACAACGCTTTTGCTTTATCGGGATCTTGACCTTTTTTTACGTCCATTTAATTCAACTCAAAACAATGATATAAAATATTGACAAAATATACAAAAATAACATCACAATAAAATATAAAGAAGGCACTAGCCTTCAAAGAAGATTAAATGACTAAAAATTAGAGAAAATCTACTTTGCCAGTAGTGAGTGAGTAATAAGCACCGATAATTTTGATTTTTTTCTCATCAACTAATTTTTTTATAATATCCGATTTTTTAGGTAAGT
Organism: Microcaldota archaeon; assembly: GCA_964532715.1. GTDB lineage: Archaea > Micrarchaeota > Micrarchaeia > Anstonellales > Anstonellaceae > 1-14-0-10-45-29. Next base: position 16,278 of record CAZHIX010000013.1, read on the forward strand.
CTTGTACAGTTTGAGATATATTATCCATAATACATTTGTTTATTTCATAATTATCTCGTTGCGCAATCGGAGCTAAAGTATTCACAATATATTTTATGTGACCTTCTTCAGATTTTCCCTTGCAATTGCAAGTTGCAGTGATTGCACCACAAAACTCGTGACCTAAAACCATCAAAATAGGAGTGTGAAGATGCTCAACACCATATTCTATGGTTCCGATAGTTATGTCGTCATTTGCAACGTTTCCGGCATTTTTTACTATGAATAAATCTCCAAGCCCAGTATCAAATATGTAATTTGCTACAACTCTTGAATCCGAACATGTGAGCACGGTTGCATAAGGCGTTTGTCCATTTATTATTGCCTTTCTTTGAGCCTCAAAATCTTTGTTTGACGTCCAGTTTTTTACAAAACGCTCGTTTCCTTCTTTTAGTTTTGCTAATGCTTGCTCTGCATCCATATATACCATCCCATAAACATAATGTAAATATAGATTGGAAAAGATAAAAATAAAAAGAGAAGGGCAGGAGAATAAAAAAACAGATAATAATAGACTTGGATACAAAATAGAACAAAAACTAGTTTAGTCTATTTGTTCAAGAAATGAAACTCTGCCAGTAGTGAGAGAATAGTATGCAGGAATTACACTAACCAAACCATTCTTTTCACAACCATAAATTATATTACTGCTTGAGCGGATATATTCGATTGTTTCAAATATATTTAGTAAAATTGCAGAGTCTATATCGTATCCTGCCTTTTGTGCAACCGGATTTAACATTTCTAAAAGATAGGAAATGTGACCTTCATCAGAATGCCCCTTATGTGAACACGTGGCAGAAATTGCACCACAGCATTCGTGCCCTAAAATCATTAGAAGAGGAGTATGCGTATGCAAAACCCCATATTCTAAACTTGCAAGCACACCTTTATCATATGCAATATTTCCAGCTATTTTAACATCAAAAATACGACCATCTTTTTTATCAAATATTCTTGAAACTTTAACACGTGAATCTGAACAGGTTAAAACTGTCAAGAATGGTTTTTGACCATTAGTTATAAATTTACAAACCTCTTTGTATTTTCTATCAGAATTGTGTTTAGTCATTCGCTCAACATGACGCTCATTTCCTTCTAAAAGACTTAGAAATCCGTCTTTTCCAGCAGATACTATTTTAGTATCTACATAGTTTTTCATATCAGTATTAAGCAAATTATAAAATGACTCACGAATCTGCCCGCTACGACATCTTTCAGACTGAAGTTTATACCATGTGGCATATTTTGCAACTAAATTGCTTGGAATTACACGAATGTTATTTTCATTTGCTTTTGGCACTACGCCATTTGAATAAACTGCAACATCTGCCATAGTATACACCTCATCAGATCATCAAATATCTTAACCAGTTATAATAAATGTAAAAACATAAATTTAAAGCTAAGCATCAAATATACATTAATTGTTAGCGATACAAATCATTAGTAATGTATTAGCAATACAACTTATTATCAATACATTAGCAACACATTAGCAACACATTAGCAACATATTAACAACACATTGATAACACATTAGCAATATATCACAATACAACTCATTATCAATACATTGGCAATACATCCAATACATTAGCAACACTTTAGCAATATATTACAATACAGCTCATTAGCAATATATTAGCAATACAAATCAAATTGAAGATATATACGTCACACAAATATTTAAATCACTTTTTGTAAGCAACTAAAATAAGTTTTGAAAAAAGAATGCACAAAAGAATCCAGCATAATGCCTCAATTACAAAAGAATAGCCATATTCAGTTGCATCAAAAACATTTGTCGTTTGAACTTGATTAGATATCGTCGGATTTTTGATTTGTGCTTTTACATCTAAAAACGACTCCTCCATAGTAGTTGCAAGAAGTAAAACACTATGAGAGGACTGTTTAGAAACATTATTACCCAATGCCTCATAATAAGTATAAATTCCTTGAGATTGATATATGCGCGCCCAAAATGAAGAGTAATTAGTCAAAATTAAATTTGATACATCCGACTCTATATCTTCTTTTGAATATTCATTTTGACCAGTTAAGTAGTATTGAGATGCACGAGCATAAGACGAATCAAAAATAGCACCCAAATAATCTTTAGTTGAAGATGCATTTTTAGCAATCTCTATATGCCAAAGTGAATCGGAATTTTTTACTACTGATTTTTCTATTAATTCACTAGTAGTGTCAATATGGTCGTTTGCTAATTTTTCAAAAGATGAAACATTAAGAGCGTCTCCTTGAATTTCTAGAGCAACGTTTGCCATTTCTTTAGATGCAAGACACCATGAATTAGCATAATATATTTCACGAAGTGCAAGATATTTTTGTTCTTCTGAGTCATAATCATCCATTGTTTTGTTGATATCATCAATTTTTGTGTTTGCCCAGTTTCTTCGCGCATTTACACCTGCAACCCATTCGTAATTGTTGGAATTGACACTTATGTTTGGAATTGAATAAACACAATTTAGGGCAATATCAATTTCATAGGATAGATTAATTTTGTGTGATGCAGTGTCCAAAAATTTTGCATCTATTTGAGATAAAAATGCATTATTTGCAGCAGTATAACCATAACCCATTTGAGTTATTTTTTCATTGATTATTGCCTGCGATTCAAAATAATCTGCATACTGAGATAAAGAACTATCAGAAAAAGAATTTGAGATTTGTATGAGTTGCGAATTTATACCCTGCGCGACGTTTATAAAACGTTTTTCGTCTTGAGTTAAATTAAGAGTTGGAAGATTTGCAGGAATAGTATTGAGTTTAAAATCACTTTTATTAGAAGAGTATTTTTTGGATTTATCGGAGGTTGCTATTTTGTAAGCTTGATCAAGTGTCGTTACTTCCAATGCAACAAAATCATATTCTTGCGAAAGCTTTGCAAGTAAAATTTTTTCATACATTGCATGCGTTGGACTTATTAGTATTTTTTTGCCAAAACGAGAGGATGCCTGAGCTTTATCTATTATACCACCCACGGCACCTACTTGAAAATCATCAAGAATTGCACCAGTTATGACTACATCATCACGTAAAGAAGTATTTTCAATTGCAGATTTTACGATAATAGTCATTGCAAGACCGGCAGACGGACCATCAACAGCTGGGCTTTGCTGTTGCGTATCAGAGAACGAAAAATAAACATCACATTTAGAAGCATCCATATTTGCAGATAAAAACGCTTGTTCAACCGCTTTTGATTGTGAATACTGAGTAGAGGTACCAACTACTGGCGAAATTTTAGTATACACAGAACCGTTTCCATCAACGACACTGACGATTAATTCTAATATACCCCCTTCCTGACCACTTACAACTGCAGGAACCCAAATACTACGTGTATTGTGCACACATGCACCATGAGCGACCAGAGTTGATAATAAAAGACATAAAATAAATACTAAAAAATTTTTCATATGAATAGAGAGCGTGTCTACACTTTTTTAATTTTTGCCCAAATTGAACCAAAATAACAACTAAGAAGAATTTATAAGATTTAGAGCCATATTAAGTGATGATGTTATGCTAAGTGCTATAATAAATTTTTTTAAAAAAATAATATTTCGCAAAAAAAACGTTAAAATCGGTTTTTATGGTAGCACTAACGTTGGAAAAACTACACTTGCAAATAGAATTGCTGTAGATTTGCTCGGGGAACCAATAGGTAACGTTTCCCCAGTACCACATGAAACACGAGAGGTTATGAGTAAAGAACAGGTTGAACTCAAAACTGGTGGATACTCACTTGTTATGAACATATTAGATATGCCAGGAATTGCAGTGAAGGTTGATTATAGAGATTTTATGGAATATGGACTTGGTAAAAAAGAAGCACAAAAAAGAGCAAAAGAAGCAACACGAGGGATAGTTGAAGCAGTAAAATGGCTTGAGAAAGTTGATGCTGCGTTCGTGGTTGTAGATTCTACTGAAGACCCGTATGATCAAATAAATGTTACATTGCTTGGAAATCTTGAGGCAAGAAATATCCCATTTATAATTGTTGCAAATAAAATTGATTTACCAGGTGCAAATCCATCAAAGATTAGAGAGGTATTTCCAGGATACCCCGTGGTTGAGGTTTCAGCTGCAACTGGACAGAACATGGAAAATCTCTATGATGAGTTAGCAGTTAGATTATTGTAAAATGCAACAAATGAGAGCAAACTAAACATAGCAAAACGATTTTTCAATAAACTTCTCAAAAGATAGTAGTTGTGATAGATATAAACACATGTAAATAGACTAAACATAATACAATAACACGTACAGAACCATTAGCGTCAATAACATCAAATACAGTCGTTAAAAACTGCATTATGATTAAGAAAGTCATTAAATACTTAGTGAAATTGTGCGGGATATATATACTTTTTTGAGCATAGTTCTCACATGCATATATGTTTAAAGTGCGCCAGAATTGCAAAGACTGTAGATGAGATAGAAAATGGGTGCCCTTGCGGGTCTAAAGTATTTGTCTATAAACGAGACGACATAGAGTGTAAAAAACTTGAACCTATAAAAGAGCATAAATGTTTCCAAGATACAGATAGTGCAGAGAGTATAAACAGTACGCTGAGTACTCAGAGTAAAATTAAGTGTATAGACCAACAAAAAAACGCTCAGAATAATTACGAATATGACCCAAAAAATGAACCAGGAAATGAGAATAGTGAAGTGTGGCTTGCAAAAGGAGCACAGCTTGAAAAAGTAAAAAATGATGATTTTGAAGACGAACATGAACAAGACACGGAACAGTCTCAAAAAATAGAAAACGTTCGTCAAATAAAAAGTGGGATATTTGAAGTAGACTTGCTTGGAGTAAAAAATGGCCCGCTAGTCATAAGAGACCAGGAAGGGGTATATTACGTCAGATTGCCATTTGAAAAAAATGGACATGAACTTGTTGAGTAGAACATAGCGTAACAACAACAAAATTATATATCAAAAAGGACTTGGATAAAGGTCGTATTTTTTTCAACCCAGCACTTGAGTTGATGATAAGTAATAGCTTTTATTTGAAGACTTGGGCGGTTTTGAGAGTAGAATATTTTTGCACTTATATGAGTCAAGCTACAGCTTGGATTCATTTGTATTTTACAAGGCAACACATCAAGCAGTTCACAATTGGATAAAATAGAGCTAAAAAAATTCACAATTAATTCATCGGGATATTGAGATGTTTCTTCTATTAAGAAAAATTTTGATGAACATATATTTTTTGTTGAACCCAATGTTTCAAACATTGCATACGCTATTTGTTGGATTGCTTCAGAAAAATTTTTACCCCATGCGCACACCATCACATCAGCGGTATGCTCTAAAAATTTGTAGCCTTTTTTTTGCATATAAAATAAACAAAGATGAGAAATAAAAGATAAATAGATTAAAAACAGTAAAAAAAACTAAAAAATACAAAGAATGCAGGTTAGCCTAATGACAAAAGTGCATCTATTTTTGACTTATCAAAACCAATTATCCAATTACCACCGATATTTATCTGAGGCACGCCCATTTGACCGGTGCTTGAAAACATGAATTGAGCACTTTTTTGATCAGAAGCCACATCTATTTCTTCAAATTCCACATTTTTTTGTTTCAAGTATTGTTTTGCCAAATGACAATAAGGACATGAGTTCGTAGAATATACTTGCACTTTAATTTTATTCTCTTTTTGCCCAATATCTGAGCGCATCTGCATCATTTTTAACATCCTGATTCTATCAATTTCTGGATCTGTAGATTCCATAATATCACCTATATAAAATTTTATTGATTAAGTAATATACACACAAGTTAGATATATAAAACTTATTGAAAAACAAACCAAACAGTATTAAAGCTCAATACAGATGAGTGAATATGCTAAAAGTAAGCAAGACACACAATAATGACGTAGTAGAAACACGTTGGAATAGAATGCTTGCAAAAAATAATGAAACACAGATACAAGAACTAAAAGAAAACTTTGAAAAAAACATAAATGTTGAAAATATTGCATATCAAATTGAAGCATCAAAAATAGCATATAAATTGGAACCAAATGACACATACACACCTACAAAAATAATACTTGAATATTTACAAAAGCACAGAAATGTTGATGAGTGTTTAGAATCTATAAAATATTTACTTGAAATGTGTGCAAACATAAAAAGAGAGACAAAAACAGACACATACAAAAACACAAAGATGCAAAATGTTCTTTTAGCGATAGAAGCAGTTAATGGTATATTGAATAATGCTCAGTTTTGGCCACAACTTGATGTAAAACAAACTTATGAGTATATTGTAGAAATAACAAAAATGTTTGAAGAGATTTGGGTTGACCCAAAAACACAAAAACCGTTTGAAGATAACATGCAGACTACACTACAAGAGATAAATATTGATATAGATGGGACAGAGGTGTCTTTAGAAAAGTATATTCGTGAAAATACACTTGAAATGGTGATTGATAGAATATTTGAATATACAAAAAATTACCCAGTAGAAAAGTTGTTCGAACTTGTTGCAAACACACTTGACTTACTATCTAATTACGAATATATGCAAACCAAAAATTATGAGAATTGCAAGACTGACCCACTTTTGAATAAAATATTGCAAAAAATTATATACATACTAGATGACCCAATAGGATATACAGACCAGATAGAAAAAATATCTGAAAGTTGTATTAAAGTGGCGGAATCTATCAAAAGATTTTGCAACGTAGATATTATGGAGAAAATAACAGCAACAAAAGGATTTTCGCAAACAGATGAACAAAAGATGGAAAATGAAATTCAAAGATATGTGTTTGAAGCATTTTCATACACAGACCCAATACAATTTTATATTGAAAAAATATTAGATAGAGCAGAGAAGATTATACAAAAAGAGCATGACAAAACACTAGACAAATGAATTTGAGGTAGAGTTTAATGTGTTTATAGGTATGTGAACATGTTTTTAAATACTTATAAACATAATGAATACGTGAGAATATGAAATTAACAACAAATACTGGAACAAGAGTTGAAAATACGCTAAAAATGCAGACTAGGCTAATCGCAAATGTAGTAATGGTTTATGTTTTGAAAAAAAATGAGCAAGTACAAAAAGAGGGGGAATTTGTCAAGAGAACAAGAAAAATAAACCCGATGAGCGAATCAATTATTGGACAGGGTAAAAAGAGTAGAGAATTAAGATACAAAGATATTGCAGAGATGGCAAAACTTTTAGCATCAAATGATAAAATATTAAATGGACTTGGATTGAGATCAGATATAAAAAGTTGTGAATACAAAATAACAATGATGTATGGAGAAGGCGCGAAAAAAATTGCGTTGATAATGGATGAAGCTAAAGAAGGAGTAGCGTTTTTGATTAAAGATACTTGGCCATCCAATATAGATAAACAGATAATGGTTGTAGATGCCAAAAAAAGCAGTGAATACGGATATACAATTCAACAGATAGAGAACATATTAACACAGATGATTGCTTAAATCATTTGTTAAAATAGTTAAATACCAAAAACAATTGATGGCAAACAACAAACAAGTAGTAGTAAAAATAGTAGTGCGGATAATATAATAGAAGTTGATAGAAGTCTTTGGCAAAATTATTAGTAAAAGACATTATCCCAAACGATATAGAATAATGTGATAGTTAGTTGAATTGGTGCACGTTTAGTTTTAAAAAGAGTTGATAGAATGCAAAAAAATAACGAACACAACGGTGAGCAGAATTATAAGAACACCAAAAAAACAAAGTCTAGCCGTGGTTTTTCTTCTTTTGGTAAAATGAAGGCAAAACCTGAAAACATTATAAAAATAGATACGACTAACAGTGATTTTATCAAATCAATAAAAGATATACAATTACATGATATAAAAAATTTATTTAACGACGTTAAAAATATCTTTTTGCAAATGAACGAGGAACATATAGGCAATATCGCTCAGGATAAAAAATTATGCACATACATAACTGATTTTTATTCTGGATATATGAAATTTAACAAAAACACCGAAGAGTTAGATAAAATAAGCAAACAAAGCATAGATGCATTTAGAATCATCACACTTGGTAATAAAGATGAAACACAGATAAAAGATGAGCTTAACAAATGCGCAAAGAATGCTAAAAGTATAATAGAATATTTTGTTGAACGAATTTGTGAATCAAAAGTATTAGAAAGAGTTTTTTTTGAAGAAATAAAAAATCAAATCAATAACAAGATAGGTGCAGACTATCAAAATCAGGTTTATTACCTAATACTTCAAGATATAGCAAATCTACAGCAATCTAAGCAAAAAGATATTAAAACTGCGATAAAAGAAATTTTTGAAAATTTAACAAATGAACAGAAAGCAAAAGTAGAACAAAAAAGATTGTACACCACTTACAAGAATATTTATTATGCAAAAAAACAATTGCAAGAATATATAATTGAACAAGATTTTGAGAAAATAATACATGATGTTTATTATGATACAGATAATGTATCATACGTAAAATTAGCTTTTGATGATATTAAAAGAGTTTCAATGGATAACACAATACTTGATGCAGACGAAAAAATAAGAAAGACGTGTGATGAATTCAAAAGTATTTGTGATGAGATATCTTTACTTGCTCAAAATAGTATGGCAATAAAAGGATATACAGGTAAAACAGATGCGACTAAACAAATACATGAAAATAGTCTTAGAATTATGACGCTAACAGAACAACAGATAAAATTTATAGATGAAATATTAGAAAGTATTAGTGAACTTGATGGAGAATACGATTTATACGATAAACAAAGTCTTACACAATTAGATTCTGAGATATTTGCAAAAAAATCAACAATCTTAAATCAACAAAAACAGATAAGAGAATCAGTAGAAAGACTTGAATCGTTTTCACAAGGCGAGCAATACAAGATGAAGATACAAAAAAGTGATTTGAGAGAACTAGTTGTTGAAACGCTAAAAAAAGCTACAGCCAAAGACTCAAAAAAACAATTTGAGATTAAATGGTCAAAAGATATTGCACATATGGACGAAAAAAGATTGGCATATCACATTGAGACTGAACCGTTGATATTCAAGAGTATACTTTTTAATGTGGCATCCAATGCAGTTAAATATTGTGAAAATAAAATTGATGTTCAAACTACTCAGAGTAGAAATTCCATAGATATATTCATATCTGATGATGGAGAAGGTATGACAATAGGAGAAGCAGATAAAGCGTTTTTAAGAGGAGTGCAAAATAAAAACGCAAAACAAGGTTCAACCGGTTTTGGACTTTCTGCATCGGAAGAGATGATTAGAATACTTGGGGGAAGTATTGAAATAGTTGATCCGGGTCCCAGAGGGCAGGGTGAAAAAACAACATTCAAAATAACCATACCT
>CAZHIX010000014.1:0-25652 GCA_964532715.1 Microcaldota archaeon
GAGGGGAGCAAGCACGGGATAAACAGGTGGCTCCCTCTAACGGACCCGGTGAGATTTGAACTCACGACCTTTGTCTTTCCCTAAAGAAAAAATATCTTTTCTTTTTCGAGGAGTTCCTTTTCTTTTTATAAAGAAATGAACAACTCTTAGGAGGACACCGCTCTATCCAAGCTGAGCTACGGGCCCATTCTTTCAAGCCTAAATAACTAAATAATGTGTATAAGATGCACACTTGTTTATAAATAAATTTAGAACAAACAAATATGATGAAACAACAACAAAAAGAAAAAAATCTTGATAATAACCTTGGAAAAAATTTGAAAGAAAATATGAAGATTCCATATGGAGTCATTGTATTTGCAGTTATTATGCTATTATGGAATATTGCATTCTTATCACCGGCATTTTTAGCATGGCAAAAAAACACAGAGATGGCTACTGCGTTGCATTATGCATTTTCATTTACATGCCACCAGATAGATCAACGTTCGCTTTGTTTTTTCCCAGATTCGCAAAATATAATTACAAGTTGCACACAACCACAACAAAATTTTATTGTAACTAAGAGCATGATTATAGAACACCCGCTCCATGGAATCGGATATAAATTTGCAGTATGCTCAAGAGACGTTGCAATATATAGTGCAATGCTTCTGGGAGTATTTGTTTGGATTTTTTACAAAAGAAAACAACTTTTAGATGAACGATGGCCACACCCAATTTGGCTTTTGTTTGCGATGATCCCGATAGGAATTGATGGTTTAACTCAACTGGTGGGTTTGCGCGAAAGCACTAATGAGTTAAGAGTGATCACTGGAGCGATAGTAGGTTTTGCTTGTGCATTTTATTTAGTTCCAGTATTCAATCAAATATTTAATTCAATTTTTAATGAAAACACAAAAGAAACGGAGAATTAAAATGAATATAGATAATCTTAGCAAATTAATGTCAGAGGCAATTGAAAAGTGTTTAGATAAAAAGGTTGCGATTGCATTTTCTGGAGGTCTTGATTCATCTACTATCGCAACTGTTTCCAAAAAAAAATGTGAAGTGGTATTGATTACAGTTGGAATGAAAGATAGTGAAGATTTAATTAGTGCAAGAAAAGTTGCTAAAAAATTAGATTTGCAATTAAATGAAATTGAAGTTGATTCAAAAATTCTTTTTGAAGACTACAAAAAAATGTGGGAATTGATGCCTGGAACTTTAGTAGATATGGAACTTATGTGCGCAATTTATGAAGTATGTAAAAAAGCAAAAGAACTTGAATGTGAAATAGTTCTTTTTGGTTCTGGGGCAGAGGAGTTATTTGTTGGATATCATAAATATTATTGTGCTATAGAAGAGGGAAAAAACCTTGATAAAATTTTGAAAGAAGAGATACAGACACTTCCACATAGAGATATATTTAGAGCAAAAAAAGTAGCAGAATATTGCAAAGTTAGTGCCAGATTCCCATTTATGGATCAGGATTTAATTGATGCAGTTTTTATGATTGAGGCAAAAGATAGAATAGGACCAATTGAGATGAAAAAACCGCTTTTGAGAAAAATTGCACAAAAATTAAAAGTCCCAAATCATGCAGTTCAAAGACAAAAAAAAGCAATGCAATATGGAAGTAATATTCACAAAACAATAATGCAGATGGCAAGAGATAAAAAAGTAAGCGCGTGGGAACCTCGCGCACCATTTGTCTATGACCATCTAAAAACAGACAAAGACTAGGATAAATTTTGTTTATGATGAGCTCATTGAATTTTTCTCAGTTTCAGTGAGAATCAGAATATTGAAGCCATTTTTTAGAACGATTAAACCTACTTTTTCAAATCTAAAAATATTTAACTCAGGTCTTTTTTCAAACTCGTGCGCGATCATATTGATAAGCATCTTTGCCTGTTCTTCGTCAATTATTTTTCTTGCCCCTGTAGTTAGTTTCACATGATATTTTGGTTCATGACGACTTCTTATTGCGGAATCAGGGTCGATGTGAAAGAATTGAGATGTACCGTTGCTTGTTTCTGCTGACTTTGCGTTTTCTTTTTCATTTTTATCTGTAGTTTCTTTTTCAACCAAGTTAATCACATCATTTTTGACCGATATAAATACAAATTCGTAAAAAAAAGATTAAAAACAATAAAAAAATAAAGATGGAGTTTAATCCAAGAAGTACTGCGGGGTGGGTGGTTCTGGGTTGTCTCCTTTTCTTTTTCTTATTGATTGCACGGTCTTTAGTAAATTTTCTCTTGGAAGGTCTTCATAGCCTAAATATTCCTGATATGGAATTGCTCTTCCTTGAGTTGCAGAACGAAGTGCATCTGAAAATCCAAATAATTCGGAAACAGCAATCTTAGCAATTACAGTTGCTTGCTCACCTTCCTGTTGCATATCCATCATTTGACCACGTCGTCCTTGAACGAGAGTAATCACGTTTGACATGAAATCCTGTGGAACCAAGATCGTGACTTTTTGTTTTGGTTCTTGCAATGTCATATTTGACAAAAGCATAGCCGCATAAATAGGTCTTTTTGTTGCAGGTATGATTTGAGCTGGACCTCGGTGAACGGGATCTTCATGAATTGTTGCATCCATTAGACGAACTTTTACACCCATTACTTTTTCTTTTGCCAATGGTCCTTTATCCATTGCTTCTTCAAAACCTTGTATAACAAGTTCCATGATTTCGTTTAGATACTGAATACCACGAGTATCGTTTATCAAAATATTGTTGTTGTGTGTAGTGATTAAAGATTTTGCCTGCTCTCTTGGCATACCAAGTTCCACAAGTTTTTCTATTACTTGTTTTCCTTTTGGTCGCCCGTTTGGAATTTCTCCAGAAACCATTGCATCGTAGATTGCAGGTTCTATCGGCTCAGTTATGAATTTGAGTTTTGTATGTTTATTTGGAGATTTACCCTCAACAGGTTTGTCAATTTTTCCAGTAATTTTTTCATGATAAACTACAATGGGGGGAGTAGTGACTATATCTACTCCTTTTTCTTTGGATATTTTATATTCAATAATTTCTAAATGCAACTCACCCATTCCAGACATTAAGTGCTCACCAGTCTCCTGATTTAATTCAACTTTTAATGTTGGATCTTCTTTAGAAATGGAGCGCAAAGCTGCAATTAATTTTGCTAAATCTTTTGAGTCTTTTGCTTCTATTGATTTTGTAACTACAGGCTCAGAATAATGTTTGATTTGTTCAAATGGTTCAATCTGACCATCAGATATAGTTTCCCCTACATATACGTCACGAAGTCCGACTATACCTACAATATTTCCTGCGATAACGTTATCTACCATAACACGATCTGGACCCATGTATATTGCAACTTGTTGAACTTTTTCTTCTCTTAATTTTGATGCAAGATATAACATATCACTTTTCTTTACTCTTCCTGAAAATAGACGAACGATTGCAACTTCTCCCGCATGTGGATCGAAAACTACCCCAATACATACTCCGATTGTTCTTGCATTTGGATCGCATTTTACAAGCGCCTTTCCTACTTCGGAATCTGGATCTCCTTTCCAGATAGTTGGGATTCTATAAATTTGAGCTATATCCGGAGATGGATGATGTGCAACTATCATTTCTAATAAAACTTCATCTAGTGGAGATTTTGCAACAAGCTCTTTTGTTTCTCCAGATTGACATAGTCTGATTATATCTGCAAACGATATTTTGAACTTCTGCATTGCAACTATAGACATTGCCCATTTTTGAAATGCAGAACCAAAAGCAATATTGCCTTTTTTCACGTCTATAAACCACTCTTCTTTATGTTCAGGTGGAGCATACTGCGCAATTAATTTATTTATGTGAGTTATGATTTTGACTAATCGTTGTTGCATTTGCTCTCCAGATAGTTGAAGCTCATTTATGAGTCTATCAACTTTATTTATGAATACACATGGCTTTGCTTTTTCTTTTAATGCCTGACGTAAAACAGTTTCAGTTTGGGGCATTACGCCTTCAACGGAATCTACTACAAGAATTATACCATCAACTGCACGCATTGCACGAGTAACGTGTCCACCAAAATCAACGTGCCCAGGAGTATCAATAAGATTTACCAAATAGTCGTCGTTGTTAAGGTTAAACGCCAATGAAATATTTGCTGATTTGATGGTGATACCTCTTGCCTGTTCTTGCTCGTCAAAGTCCATCATTCTTTGTTCTCCGGCAGTTTCTTTTGAAATAAGACCTGCTCTTGCAACTAATGAGTCAGTAAGTGTGGTTTTACCGTGATCCACGTGTGCACAGATAGCAACATTTCGGACGTTTTTGAGATTGCCCATCATTTTCTGAACTTCAGCTACAACGTATTCTTTTCGTGCCATAAGTATTCTACCTCGTATAAAAGTAAACTTAGTTAGAATTCATAGTATATTCTAAGCTAATGTCAATTGAGATTTACAAAACTATATTTATATAAGTATTTGTCAGATTTTTGACCTAAGTACGATTGATAAATTTGAATAAAAAAACTACAAATTCAAAAACAGTTATATTGATTGTGATTATGAAGCTTGAGTATGAGAATATATGTGTTTAGACATGCACGTGCAGGAGGAAATCGTAGACACATACTTAACGGAAGCAGACGCGACGTTTCACTTACCACACATGGAAGACAACAAGCTCAAAAAATAGCACAAAAATTTTGGTTTGGTGAAAAACCAGATTTGATACTTTGTTCAAATATGAAAAGAGCATATCAAACAGCTTACTATTTTGAGAAAAAATTTGGATTGAAAGCCCAACGTTTGAAAATATTGAATGAACATGACTTGGGCGACTGGACAGGCAAGTCTGCCAAAAAATTAAAACACGAATTTGCAAAATATTTTTTTGACTATGAGAATGGAACAAAATCGCATTTTTTAAAAAAAGTTCCAAATGGAGAGAGTTGGGAGGATACGAAAAGGCGAGCCAAACGTGCAATTACACAGATTAAACATCTGAGTGCAACAAAAAAATGTGTAGTCGTGATATGCCATGGTATAATGATTATGGCGATGATAAATTTGATTGCAAAAATAAAACCACCTAAACTTTGGTCGTATAGATTGCATAATTGCGATTACGTGAAGTTTGAATTTTAGCTTTTAAAAACTTCAATGACTTATATTTGAGCGCACGACTTTCCTTGCAGTTGATATTTGCAAATGTGTCGGAGTTTTTATTTTTGAACAAATTGATTTTATTTTGGTATATATAGAGTCTATAGAGTATATATTGTGATCTAGGGTATCTAAATTGTTTTTGATCAAAGTCTGCGTCAAATGCTCTTTTGTGAAACGATTTTCTGATAAGTTTGCATCAAAAGGAACTTTTTGCGGGGGTGCGCGATTTTTCGTATAACCATAAATATCCGGATAGACAAACATGTAAAACGAAGTATCGTTTTGATATATTTGATCACTCCACAGTGCATAGCTTATAGTGATTTTTATTGCTGACTCCAAAGTTACGTCATGCGCTTTTCCAGCAGGAGTTTTCGATATAAAATCACATATAGTTAATTTGTTTGATTTTAGATTATTGATTAGAGTCCAGACGCTATCTTTTTGTGCCCCTTGAATTTTTTGTATTGAAGAACCCTTTATAATTCTTGCAACTAAACGCGCGCCCGCTTCATTGTCATGGCGAATAAAACCATTACTTTTTGCGTGACCATTTTTTACATGACCATGTTCATCAAATTTAGCTATTGAATTTATTTGAGATGTCCCATGTGCACGTAAAGTGTTTTTTAAGACTATGCGAAATCTCCCTAATGCATTTTTTGGTTTTTTTGGAGAATTTGTTTTATCAGGCGGATTTGAGCGGAATTGATGACGTTCTGCATCTGTCGGATAAAATGAAGGGCGCAACGTGATTAGATTTTGTTCAGTTTTAAAAACGGGAGAACGACGATAATATGCACCCGGAGAAATTATTGCCGAATCCACTAAAACGTCGTTTTCATATAGACGACTTTTAAATTCAGGTAAATTTATGTAAAGATGATAATTGTTTGTGGAATCGTCTTTAGTTGGATAACTTTTTTTTCGTGAAAATGATGAATCGGACAAAGGTATTTGCTTGGAAAAATTGTAGTAGTTTGAATTAATTAAATTGAATTTATGAAAATCATTCAGCTTATGCGAAGATGAAAAAGATAAAGATGCACAAATGAGCGCCAATGCAAATATTTTTTTGTTTTTTGATGTTTTTTGCATGCATACATAATGTGTTAATAAATATAAAAAACTGATGATTTTGATTGAGCTTTAAATTCTGAATGATAAGAGATTGTAGTTAAGTAATGTTGAACAGTTATCGGGTGTAATGTCTTTGATATATACTACTTCAGATGCTATACTATCTTGTTTATGTACTCTGCCGATTACGGTATTGCTCAAAATACATTAGATTAAAAAGAAGTATTGTAGTGAGAAAACGGGGTTGGAAAAATGAAGATTATATTTTACGAAACTGAATTTTGGGATGGAGTGTATACTCATAAACAAATTATGCAAAAACTCAAAGGACATGATGTGAAATTTGTAAGAGGAAGTGTTAATTCACAAAATTTGCATGAGGCAAAAAATGCAGACGTAGTTTGTACGTTCGTATTTTCAAAAGTGGCAAAAACACAAATGAGAACATGGAAAAAATGCAGGCTGATAGCGACCATGTCAACTGGATACAATCATATAGATTTGAAAGAAGCAAAAAAAAGAAAAATAACAGTTTGTAATGTCCCTACGTATGGATCTACAACAGTAGCTGAATATACTATGGGCTTTATCTTAGCAGTAATGCGAAAAATTGTGCTTGCACACGATAAAACTCGCAAGGGTGAATTTGATTTAGAAGGTTTGCGAGGAGAAGACCTTGAGAAAAAAACGATAGGACTTGTTGGATTTGGAAAAATAGGTCAAGAAGTTGCACGTAGAGCAAAAGCATTTGACATGGAAGTTATTGCTTATGACCCATACGCAAATGCATCGTTGATAAAAAGTAAAGGATGCAAAAAAGTAAGTTTTGCAGAACTTGTAAAAAAATCAGATGTGGTTTCATTACACATGCCACTTGTTGAGAGCACATATCATTTGATTAACAAAAAAACTATTGCTAAAATGAAAGATGGAGTAATGATAATTAATACTGCAAGAGGAGAATTGATTGATACAAATGCTTTGGCACAAGCGATTCTGAGCAAAAAGGTAAGTGGAGCTGCAATTGATGTTATAGAAGAAGAAAACGTCATTAAAGACAAATCAAGTGTTTTTAACGAACACTTTGATGAAGCACAATACAATATGAAAGCAGTTGTTGCAAATCATATAATTAGAGAGCTTAGCAATGTGATTGTAACCCCACATAATGCATTTAATTCAAGAGAAGCCATTGCTAGAATTGTTGATGCAACTATTGAGAACACAAAAGCATTTATTGCAAAAAAACCGCAAAACATTGTTTGTTTGAAGAAATAGCTATTTAACTTCTTTTTTCAATATATTTTTATGGAACACGGTTTGCAGTAATTTTGCGCACATACCCAGATTTTGTGTTGCCCTCGTAGCTCAGCGGTAGAGCGCTTGTTTCGTAAACAAGAAGTCGCGGGTTCAAATCCCGTCGGGGGCTTAGCTTTACTTAGTAACCCCTCCTTAAAATTTTCTTCGAAAATTTTGTCTCTCCAACACTTCGTGTTGAAGATCCCGTCGGGGGCTCACTGCGTTCGCCCTCTCCTTAAAATTCCTCTACGGAATTTTGTCTCTCCAGTCGCGTGTGCTCTTAAAAATTTATTTTGGAATTATGAGTTAAGAGCTGATTAAAAATAAAGTCTTAAAATTAAAACGAATACCGCACATAAATACAAATGTTACGTTCAATGACGTTGTTAAAACATGAAATTTATAAACACTGCCGAAATAGCTTAGATTGCGAACAATGTAAAAGCGCAATTAGAGGCAAATGAGTTATGGTTGAATATTACGCTATTACTGTGTGGACTTCCTGCACATTCTACAACACACATAGAGTGGGCGCTAGAGGAAGTTACAAAAATGCGCCGGTTTCAAAATATATGGCTTGTGCATGGAGTTCAAAAACAGGCAGTGCAGTCATGAGACTTGGATATAAGTCTGCAATGTATGCGTGCTTTAACAAGAATTTACAAACACGCACAAATTACAAAGTTCCTACAGATAAAATACAGGAAACATTTTATGATAGTTATATAAAAAATTATATTCGCCCAGATACAGATTTATCTATAAAAATTCAAATGCACCCACAACAAAACGACTCAAAAATCCAGAATAATCAACAGATACAGAATTTTGGAATTGCACCTCAGGTCATGAGTATTGAAATATCTAAAACAACAAAAATAGAAAAAACAAAAAATATTTTGATAAAACCAGTTTTGAATAAACATGTTGCATACGAATACAAAACTATAGAAAAACCACAAAAAAACTTCACTTATCAAAACATAGACAAACAATCAAGAAATTTGCAACAGAGATGTTTTGAGACTCATGTGTTTGCGATGCCAATTAAGAGTATACATCAAATTCAGACACAAACACAGACAGTAGAAAGATATGCACCAATAAACAGTAATGCGACGCCGATAATTGAAAATAAAAAAGAACAAATTATTGCAAAGATTGAAAAATGGATACAAAACAAAAACTTACCTCAAACGACAAAACCTGTTGCTATGCCACGTCCCAAAATTAACATTCAATCTACGACAAAAGTTTTGAAATTAAAAGAACATATACAGCAAGTGAATGAACCAAAATATTGCATTTCAAAAATATCAAAGGTTAACAAAGCACCTCAAAATAATTTAGTGATTAATCAAAATAGAGATAAAATAAATGATAAACAAATGAATAAAACAAAAACTGAAGATAAATTTGCATATAAATTAACAACTAAAAAAACAACACAGATAACTATCAAAAATTATGATATAGATAGAGTTGTTGATAAAGTACTTGAAAAATTAGATTCACTTGAAAAAAAATGTGATGCTAAAAAAGTCATTGAATATACAATTGCATATATGAAAGAAAAAAAACACGCACTTGAAAAGGATAACGCACGACTTTGGAAAATTTTGTGGGCAAGAATAGAGGATAAATTAGTTATGATAATAATAGATGAAACAAGCAAGATGATAATTAATTGTGAGGTTATTGCAAAATTTCAAATAAACACGATAAAGAATGCATTAAACAAAACAATAGAACAGTATGGGACTCCTAAGACAGTAATAAACTATGAGCAAATCCTGTTTTGTACAAAAGACATAACGAACAAATTTAAGATGCTTGAACCATATTTGAGAACGAAAGGAATTGAATATATTGCAAGCATAATTCAAGAAGGAAACACTTTTGTCAATACGTGCGCTCTTTTAACAAAGATTAATAGAACGTGCGCACAAGATACAAAAATTAAAAGAATAATAAACAGTTACAACTTACAAGTAGTTATGCAACCAAGTCTATTTGGATTGGAGTCTTGAATTAACATCATCCCAATTGACTATCTTCCAAAAGTTTGACACAAAATCGGCTTTTTTGTTTTCGTATTGTAAATAGAACGCGTGTTCCCATACATCAAGCACCAATATTGGCTTAAAACCTGCTAAATGCATTAAATTGTGCTTTTCAACCTGAATTACAAAAAGATTTTGTTCATCATCGGAGGCTAATACTGCCCATCCAGAACCTTCCACAGAATTTGCAACTATTTCAAATTGTTTTTTGAAAGCTTCAAAAGTGCCAAAATTTTTGTTTATTGCGTCAAGTATTTTGCCAGATGGTGCGTTGTTCTCCTTTACTGGACGCATATTCTTCCAAAATATTTCGTGCATTAAATGCCCGTTTAGATTAAAGGATAGAGACTTTACAGTCGATGCGACATCTATGGATGTATCCCCATTCGCATGTTTTTCAATTTTTTCTATTGCAAGATTCGCATTATTCACATAACCTGCATGGTGCTTTGAATGATGTAATTGCATAATTCTTGCGCTTACAACTGGCTCAAGTGCATCATAAGCATAATCCAATTTTGGTAATTCGTATCTTTTCATATTTATCACCCAATAAGTTTAACCCATAAAACTTTTTATTACTTACTATTGTTTAAAAGAGTGCAGTAAGTAGATGATACGATGTTAAGAAATTCACTTAAGACGGGAATAGGATTTGGAATATCTTCAAGCACGATCACCACACTTGGACTTATGACTGGGCTTTTTGCAGGGACAGAGTCAAGACTTGTTGTTATTGGAGCAATTTTAACAATTGCAATTGCAGATGCATTTTCAGATTCACTTGCGATTCATATTGCAGAAGAATCAAAAAAAGAGACAAAAAAACATATTTGGGAATCTACTATTTCAGCATTTTTTACTAAGTTTTTTGCAGCCATAATTTATTTGCCAGCAGTGATTTTGTTATCAATTGAACTCGGAGTAATTGTCAATATAATTCTTGGAATGATTTTGCTTGGAGCTTATAGCTATTATGTTGCGATAGAAAGAAAAGATAATCCGATTTACACAATATTTGAACATATCGGAGTTGGAGCTATAGTAATTGCGATAACATATTTTCTTGGAAGATTTATCAGTATATATTTTGTGTGATTTTAATTATATTCCGTGGTCGATCGTTATTTGTCGATTATAAATAGTTTTTGTTGGAACAGAGTGAATAATTTCGGATTTTTTATCATTAGATTGCATTTGAGTTGGTTGCATGTTTTTGGGTTCTGGTTCCGATACTAATTTGCAATCAAAGTGTAATTTTTTTGTTTTTTTATCTTCTTTCGCACTTACTCTGAAATGTTGATCATATCCAGTGTATCCACGAAAACGCCTTATTTGAATGTAACCATCGGAATTATTACGCATGAATTCATCAAGACTCATAAGACCTGAAGTGCCACCAGCTCTATCCACAACGTATACGTCTCCACTCCCAACTATTATCCCCCAGTGATTGTTAATAGTTGAATGTGTAGATTTTTGAGTCATTATAAAATCTCCAACCTGTAAATGTATTGTTTTGCTTCTTAAATCCTTGTTTGAGATTTTCAAATTCAAAAAATAAGGTTGATTCACTAATTGATTTTCATACTCGAAATTTTCAATGGGCATTTTTATTTCGTCCGCTTGAAAATATACAAATTCTAGTTTGTCTGCAGGTGCATCGTGATTGGATAAGTTGATGCATTGTGAAAATACTTTTTGCAAATACGTAAAACAATCATTTTGATTGCCATTACTTTTTTTGGTATATACACCATATTTTTTTGTGAAAAAATATGGGTCCGCTATTGATTTGTTATAATCCATTAAAGCAGTTTTTGCAATCAGATATGGAATTAAAAATTGATGCGCTTTTTTAAAAATTTCGGTGTTTTTATACTGCAAATTTGACATAAAATGCACATATAAATCTTCAATATTTTTGTATGATGCATTTTTTAGACAGATGCTGAGTTTTGACTCTAATTGAACAAGTGGATCTGCATAGTTTACAAACGCTGTTTGAAATAACAAATTCGTGCACCTATTTATTTAGTGTCTTGATCTTTTTGATGACTTTCTAACATTTCATATATATCTTTTAATATTACAAATCTTTGATTTTGTTCATCCCAATTTAATGATAACTCTGATGGGTCTGAATGAAATTTGTTTTGCATTGTTTCAACTAGTTGAATTAATAACCCGTTTTGAGCAACCTCTTTGATAAATGCCTCAAACAAAGAAGAATATTTGCCAGCATATGATAAAAGACGTATTCGCGAATTTTGACCCAAATACGAATCCAAAACTTTTTGCATCGTATCAAAATCTTGTTCGATATAGGTTTTTAGAAAATCCATATTTTGTTTTTCAAATATGAATGAGAAAAACGCAACTATAGGTTCGCCTTTACTAAAGCATTGACACATAGTTTCACTTTTGTTGTGAAGTTTGGAGTATAACAAAGAAACGTCACTTGAACCGAATAGCCCCATTCCTTCAAGCCCTGATTTTTGAGATAGAAGTTCAAGATAAGCGAATGCCATTATTTCATTTACTTGGTTTTTTGATAAAGGTTGTGTTTGTTCAATCTGAGTTTCAGTTGTGAGAGAATCGACTTCTATACAAACTGAGTTTGAATTTAGTACTTTTATAAGTACGGAGACCGAATCATTTAATGGGTAGAGAAGACTTTCAAAATCATCGTTTTTAGCATTTTGTATAAAAGTTGCTTTGAACCTGCCAGGAGTCTTCAAATTTGAATATGATTTGAAATCAGTTTGTGCTTTTTTCCAGCCTTGCTTCATCATGACAGATAGATTTTTTAGGTATTTTTCTTTAGTTAGAGAAGACACATCTTGTCGCACTTGCTCGGTTTTTGGTTTTTGAGATATTTGGTTTTGTGCAAATGAATTTCCAGTAGTGTTTATTTTTGGAGTTTGTAGATTTAGCGTAGTTGCAAGCAAAAACACCCCAGCTGAAGATATGAATGATTTGATGATTTTTCCCATATATAGAAAAAGCACGCGCGTAATATAAAAATATACATCACATGCATTTTTTGTATAATTCACAAATGTGTGTGCAATGATTAAAAAATACTAAATGCGAACATGTATAATGTGCCAACGTCGCATAACCTGGTAGTGCGTCAGTCTCGAAGGGCTTTTTCGCTAACGGCGAAAAACCCCGGAAAACTGCGCTTCATTAGTAGTTGCGCAAAAACCGGTCCGAGAGAACTGATCCCTTACGGGATTGCAGGTTCAAATCCTGCCGTTGGCGTTTTGGCTTACGCCCTCACTTAACGGCAGACTCCCCAACAAGTTGAGGATCCTGCCGTTGGCGAGCGAATGAAATGAGCGAGACAACGGGGGTGCGACGCCCTCAGACACATAAGTGGCTGGGGGCACGACAACCTTAGAGGTTGGCTGTGACCAGCAGGGCTGGCTACACCTGCCGTTGGCGTTTCTCTCTTTGGACTGTGATAACTACAGACTCTCAAGAAACAAACTGCTTGCTTATGCCTTTAGCTCTTTTCTTGCTATTGACATGTAAATTGCAAGCCCGATTATCCCCAGAATGAAAACCACAACTGCCCAGATTAGTTTCCAATTGGAGTCATTTTTTGCAGTAAGTATTTCGTATAATCCAAATATCCACGCTATAGTGACAAGCAATCCACTTAGCATTACAAGAAGCATTGCGATTACAGGTATGATTTCATATAGTACAGAGACGCTATCGCCTAAAAATACGGGGACTATAACTACGAAAACTATTGACAAAACAGCCAGCACAAGGCAAATAAAACCGCCCTTAACAAGAATACTTAGCCAATCACGCATTAAACCACCGACGGACTTAGGCTGAATGAGATTAATAAATTTAACCCATTTTTCAGGCACCCTATCTTTTGATTACACCTTTTAGTCAGAAGGCTTTTCTGATACGCTTTTGAGAATTAGAAGAAATGAAGTATTTTCTTTTGCGATTATTGAGTGTTTTGCATTTGCTGCCATTGAAATTAGAACTTGGGGTTTCATTTGAATTTCTTCTTTTACAAGAGTGAAAATTCCGTCTCCTTCCAAAACATAGACGTAGCCGCAACGGGTTGAGGTGTGAGTGGAAATTTCAGTATCTTTTGACATGCAGAAAAGAGTTACATCTCCCAGCTGGTCTTTTTGAACGACTTTACTCATTACTGATCCCTTACGGGATTGCAGGTTCAAATCCTGCCGTTGGCGATGTTATTTGAAGTTAAACGCCTGTTTGGAAGTGTTTAAGCGTGTTTGGTTTTCGATTTGTAGTTCTTTAGCTTAACAAAATAAGTTTAATCAGAAAATACTATTCTAAGAGATAGGTGACGAGCTGATCACTTAACTATTTTTAAGGATGTTGAGAGGATCAGATCGTAAAGAATCTTAAATGGGTGATTGAATGGGTTCTTGGATTGTGTTAGAAATTGGAAAGTCTGTGTACACAGAGTTTCTTATGAAAGACGGCGAGTTTAGACAGACTGAAGATTGCATAATGCTGGCGCGCGTAAATGCATCTTCTGAAAAAGAGGCCATAGAAAAAACTAAAGAGATAAATTATTGTAAAAATAGAGAATTTGATTTTTTGGTTGCGTATGAACTTAAAAATTTTGATTAACACATTTTTTTCATCTTCATCACAACACAGGTTCAATACGCAAATTCTTTATTAATACACTTGCACTCAAAAGTCAATAAACTCGCCTACTAAAATATACTTAATTATCACTTCAACCTAAAATGAAGATCGGCTACCAGATGTGTTAATTGTCCGATAAACAAACCACTAATTGAGAAGAGCAACGCGCTTAGTGAAGTGTCATTTATTTTATACGAGAGTAAAAATACGAAAAATAAAAACACACACGATGGAACTAAAATTGATGTGAGAGCTACTCCAACCAAAGTATGCAAACTCCCTCGATGTTTTACTTGTCTTTTTAGTAATCTTGCTATTGGATACTCAAGAGATTTCACAAAAAATGCAATTGGAAAAAAGAGCGTGTAAAAAATTTTAGAACCGCAATTTTTGCTATCAGAATCTGGTAATATTGTTCCCACAAGACCAGATATCAAAAATATTGCAATAGATATTGAAGAATTTGCATCAAGCATGATTAAACTATTTGGGTTAAGTGGATTTGCAACTAAAAACACAATTACTACAAGTATAAGACCACCAAATGTGATATGGTTTCGTGCTTTCATTTTTACACCATTTTTGACAAAGATTATACAGAAAACAATCAGAGTAGATTAATATAGAAAATGGTTTTTTAAAAAAAAACAGATACCGAAAATCATCAGATTTGCCGAGGATAACTGAGGTTGAAATATGCGCGCGAGTATAAACACATGCGAAAAAACAGAGAACTGATAGATAAATGTCGTCTTGATTGATAAAACATGACAAAAAACACTCAAAATGAGCATATGTGTGGGGGATATAGATTTATAATCAACATGAACACTACTATTACTGCTTATTTGGGAGTTAATTTCCGATAGGTGGAAAAAAGAAAAAAGAAGAGTGTAGAAATGAGTAAGAAACTTTTTGTAGGAAATTTAGACTATAGCACAACCAATGAACAATTGGTAAAAATGTTTGAAAGCTATGGTCCGTTGGAAGAAGTGCGCATCATAATGGACAGAATGACAAATCGATCTAAAGGATTTGGTTTTGTCACATGCACAGATGATGCGATGGCAGACAAAGCAATTGCGGAGTTAAACGGAAAACAATTGGAAAATGGAATGACACTTAAAGTAGATGTCGCAAAACCCATGGAAGACCGCCCGAAGAGAAGCTTTGGTGGCGGAGGCTACGGTGGAGGCTCAGGAGGCAGAGGATTTGGATCAGATCGCCCAAGAGGACGAGGATTTTCAAGACGCGACGACAACGACAGATACTAAAGTTGTGTTTAAATTTTTTTATTTTATTTTTCTATTTTTAATATTTATTAAATCAGATTTGCATTGCCGATAACATTATAATGTTGTTAAGCGAATGCAGAATATGAAAGAAAAATCGTTTATTGTACTGAACCTAAAATCTTACGAGCAGACTTATGGTGAGAGTGGAATTGAACTTTGCAAGATTGCACGAGATGTGTCAAGATCAAAGTCAGTAGAGATAATAACGTGTCCAAATCATTTGCTTCTGAGAGAAGCCACAAAAATTGGAACAAAAATATATGCTCAACACGTTGATGGCAATAGTGCAGGCGCATTCACGGGATCAATAACTGCAAAAATGCTTTTAGGTGCAGGCGTTTTGGGTAGTCTGGTTAACCATAGTGAAAAAAGGATGAATCCAGAGAACGTAAAAGTATCTATTGAGGCATTAAAAAAACATGGACTTGAATCTATGGTTTGCGCACAAGATATAAACGAATGTGCACAATATTGCGCTTATTCTCCGACTTATATAGCAGTTGAACCGCCAGAGCTCATAGGAAGTGGAATTTCGGTTTCAAATGCAAAACCACATGTAGTTACCGGAGCCATTGATGCAGTAAATGAAGTAAATTCGCAAGTAAATGTGGTTTGTGGTGCCGGAGTAAGCAATGCTCAAGACGTCCAAAAAGCACTTGAACTTGGAGTGCGTGGAGTGTTGCTTGCATCAGCATACGTAAAAGCCGATAATCCAAAAAGATTTTTAGAATCACTTGCAGACGTTATACGAGATTTTTAGAGTACTTTAGATTGTTTAATGCAAGATAAATAGTGTTAAATAGTAGTAAAATTGCACGTTTGCTGATAGTAATGAATTTACAGATATAAGATTAAACTAAGTTTTTATGTCGTTGCATCTCAAAGAGTTGCAGTAATGTGTTTACAAAATAGATTTAAACACTATTTAATGTAGATTGTATTTGTTTTTTGTCAGATTGCTCAGACATTAATTTATCTAATTTTGACAGAATATCTTGTGAAATAACTTCAAGAAAATCAGGATCATAACGAGTACAAAGAATTGAATAAAATTTTGGATACTCGCTTTTTATTTTAGATAAAACTATGTTTGCACCTTCAATAGAAAAATGAAGTTGAGAATAAAGATTTGATTTTTTTTCTTTTTTCATTTTTTTGTTTGCGTCAAGTTCTGTTTTTGCAGATTTGACTGACGTGAAAAAAGTCTCTACCCATATTGAACATATTTTCAGGTTGGGGATATTTTGCACATCTACATTTGAATTGAGTTTTGTTTCAATTGATTGAAAGATTATATCTGGCGTATACTCAAGCTTTGACGCCATTGATTTTGCCAAATTAGTATCATTTATCACGTTTGATGGCAAATACACACCCATGAATAGTAGGAGGGCAATCTTTTAATCACTTTATTTAGTATTAAAAGTGTTGTAGTACCCAAATGATAGTAGGTTGTGAGAACTATGAGTGCTAAATCTATAGAATTAAGAGTTGCAGAAGCATTACAAAACGACGTTGGAAGAGGTCTTGTGAGAATTGATTCACGCGCCAGAGAAGAGCTTGGTATATCCACAGGAGATATAGTTGAGCTGAAGGGAAAACGAAGCACGGCTGCGCTTGTTTGGCAAGCACATCCACAAGATGAAGGACTTGATTATATCCGAATGGATGGATATTTAAGACAGAACACGGGAGCTGCACTTGGAGATAAAATTACAGTAAGAAAAGCGGATTTGAAAGAGGCAAAAAAAATAGTTTTAGCCCCGACACAGCCGATGAAATATTCACCTGGTTTTGATCAGTTTGTAAAAAAGAAACTTGTAGGTAGAGCACTTACAAGAGGAGATACTATTTTCATTGGAGTTTTTGGTACATCCTTCCCATTAGTAGCCGCAGTAGTCCAACCCTCAGGAATAGTGCTTGTAAATGAGAGCACCGAGTTTATACTAAAAGACGAACCAGTAAAAGACACGGGAGCCATGCCAACTCAGATTTCTTATGAAGATATTGGTGGACTCAAAGACGAGGTTCAGAAAATCAGAGAAATGGTAGAATTACCTATGAGACATCCAGAGCTTTTTGAAAAACTTGGAATTGAAGCCCCAAAAGGAGTTTTAATATATGGACCACCTGGAACTGGAAAAACACTACTTGCAAAGGCAGTTGCATCTGAATCTGAGGCAAATTTTATTCATATTGCAGGACCAGAGTTAGTGTCAAAATTTGTTGGAGAATCTGAAGAAAAACTTCGTCAAATATTCAAAGATGCGCAAGAGAATGCGCCCACGATAATTTTCATGGATGAAATTGATGCAATCGCACCAAAACGTGAAGAGGTCAGTGGAGAAGTTGAGCGAAGAATGGTTTCGCAGTTGCTCACGCTTTTGGACGGCATGAAATCCAGAGGAAAAGTAATTATAATCGGTGCAACAAATCGTCCAAACTCCATAGATCAAGCATTAAGAAGACCGGGAAGATTTGATAGAGAAATAGAAATAGGAGTACCGGATAGAGACGCCAGATATGAGATATTGCAGATTCACATGAGAGGAATGCCCATTGAAGAAAAAGACAATGAAGATTCAAAACTCATAAAGGAACTTGCAAATATTACGCATGGATATACCGGTGCAGATATTTCATCACTTGCAAAAGAAGCTGCGATGAAATCATTGAGAAGAATTTTACCATCTATTGACTTAGATGAAGATATTCCTCCAAAAGTTTTAGATGAACTTAGAGTAACACGTGAAGATTTTCTAAATGCTCTTCGCGAAATTCAACCTTCGGCTTTGCGCGAAGTGTTTGTTGAACGCCCGAATGTGAAATGGTCGGACATTGGAGGACTTGAATTAGTAAAACGAGAACTTCGTGAAACGGTTGAGTTGCCACTTAAAAGTCCAGACGTATTTAAAAAATTTGGAATACGTCCAGTTAAGGGAATCTTACTTGTTGGTTTACCTGGAACTGGAAAAACCATGTTTGCAAAAGCAGTAGCAACTGAAACAGAAACAAATTTCATATCAATAAAAGGTCCAGAAGTATTATCAAAATGGGTAGGCGAATCTGAAAAGGCAGTTAGAGAAATGTTTAGAAAAGCACGATTAGCCGCACCCTGCATTATATTTATTGATGAACTTGATTCTATTGCAATGCATCGGGGTTCTGGCTCGGATGGAGGCTCGCAAGTCGGTGAGAGAGTAGTTGATACATTACTTACTGAAATAGATGGACTCAAAGATTTGAAGAATGTGCTAGTTATTGGAGCAACAAACAGACCAGACATAATGGATCCTGCACTTTTGAGAGCAGGGAGATTTGATAGGATAGTTGAGATACCCATACCAGATGAACAAGCACGACTTGAGATATTTAAAGTTCACACAAGAAAAATGCCACTTGATAAAGGCATAAATTTGAATGAACTTGCAAAAAAAAGTGACGGATATACAGGTGCAGATGTAGAAAATGTATGTCGTGAGGCGGGTATGGAAGCAATAAGAAGAATAATACTGGCACACCCAGATACCAACGTAGAATGGGATAGAATAGGAAACGAATATTTTGTAAACGAAAATGATTTTGACTCTGCAAGTAAACGCATTAAACCATCATTTAGTAAAACAGATGTTGAGAGATTGAATAAATTTAAGACTGGACAAGACCAGTCAATGTACAGGTAAAAAATATGAGAATTGTTTTATTTGCAAAATTATTTGCATTGTTTACAGTAGTTGCAATGATCGGAGTATTTGTTGCACCATATTTATTGGCAGAGTACCAGACCACAGAAATACTGTTTAGATTTTTGCAATTTGAAGCACTTGCATTGGCATTATCAATAATCGTGGCATTTATACTACCCCAAGTTATTGGAGTTGCGAAAGGTGAGACCGTTTTGATTATAACTAATGATCCAGTTGCAAACCGCACGGTATTTAAGATGGCAAAAGCACTTGAGAGCGCAAAAGTGTCAAAAGAGATTAAAATCCAAACAAACGGGGTTGAACAAATAGGTGTGGTTGAATCATATTCGGGACTTATAACTCCTGCAAGAGTTTCTATAAAACTTGAGTCAAACATAAAGGTAATCTAAATGTTAGAGGGCGCAGAAAGCATATTGATCCCGATGAATTTTGCAGGTTTTGATGCGCTCAAGAAAATAAGAGTTGAAAAAAAGTATAGACCTAAAGAGCTTGATGAGAAATTAAGGTATGAGAGAACACGTTTAGAAGCGCGTATTTTGCATAAAGCCAAACTGGCAGGAGTATTGTGCCCATTTGTTTATGCAGTTGCAAATGATTATATCATAATGCAAAAAATTGATGCAACAACTCTTAATTTGATTAAAAAATTAGATTCACAGGTGTTTGTTCAATCTGCTAAAATACTTTCTAAGTTACACTCACTTGATATTATCCATGGAGATTTCACGACTGCTAATTTAATGCTTGATAAAACTAATAACTTATATGTAATTGATTTTGGACTTGGATTTATTAGTTCAAAAAAAGAAGATAAAGCAGTAGACATACTAACCATGATAAACTGTCTTGATGAAAAAAATTCTGATGCGTTTTTAGACGCATACTCAAAATCCTTAGACAATGCACATGAAATAGCTTTAAGAATGAAAAAAATACAAAGCCGTGCAAGATATAAAAAAAGAGAGAGAACTTAAAGTTCACCTACTCTTCGCTTCATCTTGCGCTTGAGGCGTTTTCTTCTTTTCTTAAGCCATTTCCAGCGCATTCTTCCTTTTTTCTTCCATTTTCTTGGTCTGGAACCCAAATTAACACCTAACCTAAAATAATTTTATATAACGAGATTAACTAATGTAAATATACATTTAAAAAGGGCATGTAGAATACATTATGCGTCTGCAGAAGTGTTAACATATGAAAAAAACAAAACAGAACATATGAATAAAATACGTGATATAGATATAGCATAATTATTTAGAAGAGTTGAACAAATATGGGGAATAAAATACTAAAACATGTTGCACAAAATAAACAAAAAAACACAAATTCAAAAAAGACAGATAAACACGAATGGGAAATGCAACAGGAACAAAGATGCTTATCAGATATAAAGCAGTTTTATGAAAATGTTGATGAAGCAAAAAAAGCAGGTGCAAATGATAAAATAATAGATCTTGCACAACGCTATTGCGAAGACACAAAATTCTTTTTGCAAAAAAAAGATTACGTTACTGCATTT
This sequence comes from Microcaldota archaeon, assembly GCA_964532715.1. GTDB lineage: Archaea > Micrarchaeota > Micrarchaeia > Anstonellales > Anstonellaceae > 1-14-0-10-45-29. The sequence goes on from CAZHIX010000014.1 coordinate 20,753, forward strand.
GGCGCAATAAATTACGCACACGGGTTGATTGACGCTTATAGAAAATCTTATTTGGAATAAAAATTAGTGAAAAAATCAAAATCACAATACTTTGATATTTACACAAAACAGGTCATTACTCAAAATAGAACGGGCCACTAAAATCACAATACGTTGATGTTTGCACCCATTTTTTTTAAATCGGATAAAAATCTTGAATTTACGCTACTTATTATTTCAGGCCCATGTAAAATAAGTGGTTTTTGACAGATTAAACCTGCAAGACAGAGTGCAGATGCAACACGTGCATCAGATGTGCAATCAATTTGACCACCAGTTAATTTTGAGGGAGAAACCGTTAGAAAATCATCTGAAATTTGTATTTTTGCACCAAGTTTAGTAAGTTGCTCACAAGTTAAATCTATTCTTTTTTGCGCAAGAGTAGAAATAGGATATAATGGACCTATTTTGACATCTTCTTGCGCTTGCGTGGCCAATAGTATTGCAAGAGGAATCAAAGCGCAGTTTGGACGAATATCTATAGTATTAGATATGCTAAGAGGCAAACCCCCACGAACATGAACAAATTTTGAATGATAAGTAATTGCATTTTCAACATCTATATTTTTCCAAAAATCAATTTGTGGTTGATAGATGTCGTTTGGAATTGCAACGTCTCCACTTCCGCTTAGAAGATAAGCACATATGTAATAAGACGCTTCTTTGTAGCTTTGAGGAACTTGGAGATATTTAGAATAAAAAGGTTGATTTGCAGGAATTAGAAGGAAATGATCTTGAGGATTATTATAATAATTTATTTCAAAAGTATCAAATGTCTGTAAAGTGTATTTGAGTGAAGGGTGCATAAAAACAAAATCATCTAAAAATACAAATGTATCTGACAAATTAAAAGTAGATGAAAACATAAAACTATTTAACCAATAAGCACCGAATTTATCATAAAGTTCAAATGTATCGTTTCTTGCAGGACCATGAATTGATATTTCGTCTTTAAGTTTAGTTATACGAAAATCCAATTGTTTTGCTACATCATCAAGTTTTGAAAGAAATCTTGGAGAAATATTTGTATTTTTTAAAACTGAACCGTAATCAAATGAAACTGCAAGTGCTAAGGCCAAACGAGACACTAACGAATTTTTTTCACAATCAATACTTCGTATTTGTTTTGGTTTTTGTGAACCAAAAATATCAATAGTATTTGAATCAGTATCAAATTGTATATCTGCACCTATTTGTTTGCAAAGACTTGAAATTTTTTGAATATTTTCGCAATCTGCAACGTTTCCAAAAACTCCGCCCTCTCCAAGAGATGCACCCCAAATCCAACGATATGCCACTTCAAAAGATGGGGGAGGAATCACACTACCGGAAAGACTACTTTTTGCAATTGATATTTTCTTCATCACTTTTTGTTTACACGTGAGGTTTTAATATGTGATTTTTACATATATCTACATGAATTGCAAAAAAGTTAGTGAAGGTCTTGCAAAAATAGAAGTGCCAAACAGAGTATTTTATAATGAGCACATGCACTTTTGCAGAGATTTGACGTCTTTGTGGGTGGGGACATTACCAAAACTTGATATTGTTGTAGATGGATTTTGTGCAAGCGCAATTCGTGCAATAAGATACAAACTTGAAAATGAAAATGTTAAAGAATTAAAATTGTATGATAGAAGCGCGATTGCTTGCGAGATTGCAAAAAAGAATTTGGAATTGAATAAGGTTTGTGCAGAAGTCTTTGAGTGCAACTCAAACAAATTTTTTGCAGATAACACAAATTTTGATTTTGTTGAGCTTGACCCGTTTGGAAGCCCAGTTCCATTTTTAGATATGCCACTTTTTTGCGACCATAAACAAAAACAAAAATGGATTTCTATTAGTGCAACAGATACGGCAGTTTTATGTGGAGCGCACAAAGATGCGTGCATAAAAAATTATGCTTCAAAACCACTTGACAACGAATTTTGTCATGAAAATGGTATGAGAATATTACTTGGATATATTGCAAAAAGTGCTGCAAGAAATGATTGGGATCTAATCCCACAGATTTGTGTTTCGCATAGGCACTACTTTAAAATAATGGCAAAACTACAGAAGAGCGCTAAGGGTGCAAAAGAAGCTGTGCAGACTTCTGGATACTATTCGTTATTTTGTCAAAATTGTTTTTATAGAGAAATTACAAGTCAGTTTCCACAAACGCAATGCCCTAAGTGTTCAAAGAAATTGTCTTGGGCTGGACCATTGTGGGGCGGTGGTTTGCAAGATGAGAAAACTGTTGAGAGAATGATTGAACTTTTGAGTGTACGCAAATATATTGCGGATAAAAAAATTAGTAAATATTTAGAATGGTTAAAAATTGAGGCAAGTGCTCCTGCACTTTACTATGACGTACATGAGATTTGTTCAAAATTTCAATTAGAGCTTTTGCCCATGGATGAGTTAATCGCAAGACTTCACACAAAGGGTTTTGTTGCGTGCAGAACGACATATAAGAGTACTGCGATTCGCACGACTGCAAGTGTTGAGGAGATTGTAGGTGTGATGGAGAAAAAGCGCGCTAATATTAAAACTACGGATTAACGAAGTAAAAATTGAAATATATGAAAAAAGTGTGACACATAATGAGAGACAAAATTTATATATGAAATGAAATCAAACAATGACATGGATATAAGAAAAATTACCAGAACAGACAAACAAGGAAAAAGACTTTTTATTGAAATTGGTAAGGAAATGAAAAAAGAAGGTATTCTACCGGCACTAAAAAAAGGAGATAGAATATTGCTTATGCCAGTTAGACAGTTAAATGAAAAACAAATGGAAATGTTAGTGGATAGATATGTAAAATTTTTTGATATTGATTATGATGGGAGTTATGCCAGTTGTTTTGAAGGAATGGTAAGAAAGAACAATAAGACGTATTGGAATGGTAAAGAAGAGGAATATGATAAAAACAAGAAATATGTTTTAGTTCACCCTGAATTCGGAACTATAGATTATTTTGATGATTTAAATGATACTTATGATTTACAAATTTTGAAAGGAAAAGAAAAATACGTAAATAAAGTAAATTGTAAACAATGTAAAAAACAATTTTTTGAAGCATATAAATATTGCCCAGATTGTGGTAGAAAAAATAGATGCTATCAATGATAAGGTGAACATAAATGGCAAAGACTTACATAAATAAAAATGGATACAGATGTTTTTCTAATAGTAAAAAACAAGTGTCTAGATGGGTTGCTGAGAAAAAGATTGGAAGGCGACTAAAAAGAGTGGAAGTAGTTCATCATGGATATCGTGGAAAAACTTGTAATAATCCAGATAATCTTTGGATATTCAAAAATCAAAAAGAACATATAAAAAAAGCTCATGAATAAACAAAAAAATGGATTTTGATATATATGAGCAAAAAGTTAGCGGAGGAAAAAGAACTTGTTTTAAATGACAATGAAAATAATATCAAAGTAATTGCCGGACCGGGTAGTGGCAAGACAAAACTGATTGTTGAAAAGATAAAGAGATTAGTTTATTCTGGAGTAGAACCAGAAAAAATACTTGCAATAACATATACAGAAAAAGCAGCAAATGAGCTTGAACAGAAAATATCTCATGAAATTCCAGATAAAAAAGGTTTTTACATATCTACAATTCATGGGTTTTGTAGTAGATTCATGAAGGAGAATTTGACGTTTTTTGAGAATTATAGAGGTTATAAAATACTGGATGAACTCGAACAGTTTTTTTTTATTTTGAAACACCATAATGATATTCGTGCAAATGGAGCTGGATGCAGAATATCCGAACTGAAAGATTACTTTGGAAGAATAAAAGATAACTACACAATTGAGGAAATAAAACAAAAAGGAGAACATAATATAACTGAACAGTATTTAAAATACTGTGAAAAACTGAATCTGGATAAAAAACTTGACTTTGGAGATTTGATTAATGTCGTAATTGATAGAATTGAAAAAGACAAGAAACTGGCTAATATTGCAAGTAAAAAATTTGATTATTTGTTCATAGATGAGTATCAAGATGTGAACAAAAGACAAGAGAGATTGATAGAACTTTTTCATAATGAAAACAATTACATAATGATTGTGGGTGACATAAACCAGAGTATTTATGGATTTAGAGGAGCGGACGTGAGCTTGTTTGATGAATTTGATAATAAGTTCAATAAATATCGCCCAGTTAAAGAGTATAGGTTGAGAACTAACTTTAGATCAACTAAGAAAATAATTGAGATCACCAATAGGTTTTTTTCAATATCAGAAGATAAAAAAATTATAGGAAATGATGATCCAACTGTTGGAGATATTAGCTCGAATGGAGATAAACCCGAAATAATAGTCTGTGAGGATGAAACTCATGAAGCAAGAGAAGTTGTAAAATATATTAAGGAACTGCGAGAGAAAAAATTAGTTAATGCATATTCAGATATAGCCATTCTTTTTAAGTCAGTAAAAAGGGATGCGAAGAAAATTATAGATGAGATGGACAAAAACGGAATGAGATATGAGGTAATTGGAGACGGAACACTATTTGAGAAAGATTACATTAGAGAACTGATTGACAGTTATAATTATTTGTCTGAAGAAAAAGATATAAGAAATGAATTTCTGCAAATAAACATAAAAAAAGATTCAGAGACATATAAAAAATTGATTACTAGCACTTCAGTAGAAGTATTATATATATTGTTTGAAAATTCTGACTACATAAAAAATATATTTAGAAAGGATGATGAGAAAAAAATAGTTAACATTGCAAGATTGTTGGAAGTTTTTAGTAAACAACAACAAATGTTTAATAGTAGAAACGACCACGGGAAAAACATAAAGAATCTAAAAAAGCTTGATAAGAAATACTTAGATTCTGGACGAACAGT
>CAZHIX010000015.1:0-19311 GCA_964532715.1 Microcaldota archaeon
ATACAATTTCATAATCTGGATATTTACCACAAATAGATGCGCTACCATGACTACCTATCGCTTTAAGTTCTCGTTTTTTATTTTTAGACTCAATTGAAGATAGATTAATTTTTGCAAGTGAATCAATTACTATTTTTTTAGCCAGCTTTTCAGGTTTTTTACCATCATAGATCCAAGCAACAGATGCACAAGATAATTCATTGCTTTGTAAAAAAGAATTAATTTTTTTGTTGTTATGTACTTTGGTCTTGTTTACTTGCACCGAATCAAGAGCACGCCCAAAAGTTATTACTGCCTGATCTTTTGAACCAGCAGAACAAAAATGTAAAAACCAATATTCTTTACCTATTATTGACAAATCTTCTATAGCGAAAAACAAATCATCTGGGCGTGAATAATTTCTTTTTTTAAAAAGAATTGAAAATGATTTCATCCTGCCTTGCAAATCAGTCAACCTTTGAAGTGTGTCTTTAGTTTGTGAATGCATCAACTTGGTTATACCCATGTCCATATATTTGCTAAAAACCGCTATATTAAAAATCCCCACGTATTCTCCATATTCCCCCACCCATTTTCAAGTTTTATTATTTGCAATGTTTTTTTGCATCTTATTTTAACATTTGCAACTGCTGGGTACTCATTATATTTAAACGTTGATTTTATCGGTAACACGCCAATATTCTTTTCAAAACTCCAACAGGCATTTGAATACGCAGATGCATTAAGTTCAAAATCAAAATCCGCTCCACTACCGGATACCTGATGTGAATAAATACCCTCAGCTATTTTTTTAGCAATGACTTTGATATCGTGCCCTTCAAAAACACGACCACTGGGTGCATGATAAATGAATATATCTTTTCCAACACTCAACGACGGAGATTTTAATTCGCAATCATGAATATTTGATTTTAGTAATGCGCGACCAATATATGTCTGCATATAAGTCACTATACTCCCATCTTTGAAATGATATACACCCCAATACCATTGAGGAGGTGGAGCGCACATTAAGATTTTTTGAAAATATGCACTTCCCTCAATATCCACTGTCTTTGTTTTTGAGAACTTAGTATTACTTGAATTTGAAGAGTCTGAATCATTATGCAACAATGAGTTCTCGTCTGTTAGAACCTCGGTTTGAGTACCGCTTAATTCTGCACGTTCTATACGTGTCCCTTCTATTTCAATTGCTCCGCCAAACATTTTAGTATTACCATAAGTTGGACCGACAAATGAATGAAGATCAGATTGTTTTATTAAAAAATCAAAACTCATCAAACCATCTTTCTTCTTTATGCAAACTTTATATTTATCTTCACCAATTTTTTCAAATAAACTAAAAGTTGAACAATCATCGGCTACCAACGTTTGTTTTTTTGGATCAAGTTTCATTTTTGATAACTCAAGAATAAAATCTTCATGCATTTTTTCTCCGTCGTAGTACCAACATGCATGCGCTCCATCTAATATGAACGTATTTTCAGAGGAATTGATACAATTTTTTGTTTTTACATCAAGACCATTTACTTTTATTTCACGATCATTTTTTACGGACCAAAGAATCATTAATTGACGACATTTTGCAGTTTTTAAGGTATTTTCGTCGTGAATAAAAAAAAGCCAAAACCACCAAAGCCATGCACCTTTATTGAATTTTTTTGGAGTGCTCCATATTTTAGTTATTATTTCTTCTTTGGATAAACTTGATTGCATAACTAAATAAGAACTAGCACAGTTTTTATTATTTACAGCTATAAGCTGATTGATAAATATGGATACTGCTAACCCAAAAAATAATTATGACGTTATAATAGTTGGAGCCGGACCTGCAGGTTCAACATGCGCACTTTTGCTTGCAAAGCAAAAAAGAAAAGTGCTACTTATAGATAAATCAGTTTTTCCAAGAGACAAAGTATGTGGAGATGCCGTTTCGGGCAAATCCATAAATACAATTCGTGAACTTGGATTGCTTGAAGAACTTTCAAAACAAGAACATGGTGTAGTTGAAGGAGTAAAACTGGTTGCGCCAAACTCAAATGAAGTGGTTGTTCCTTTTAGAAAAGCAAATGGTTTAGATTGCGCAGGATATTGTGTAAAAAGAAAAACTACTGATTACTTGCTATCAAAAAAAATTAAAGAACATAAAAGTATAACGTTTTTACAAGGAGTTAGCGTCTTAAAATTGATAAAAAATGAACAAGATATAGTCATTGGAGTTGAAACACAACATAATGACAATAAACAAACATATTATGCAAAAGTTGTGGTTGGTGCAGATGGTTCAGGTTCAGTAGTGTCAAGAGAAGTTGGGAACAAACCAAATCCGCCAGAACATTTATACATGGGAGTAAGAGCATATTATGATAATGTTGAAGGTCTTGAAAAAAATATTGAATTGTTTTTTATAGATGATGTTTTACCTGGGTATCTATGGATATTTCCGATTGGAGATAAAAAGGCAAATGTTGGACTTGGAATACTTGCATCGGATATGAAAAAAAGAAAGATTCATCCGAACACATTGCTTGAAAATGCAATTAAAAATTCAGACAAACTCAAAAAACGATTTTCTAAAGCCACACGTGATGGGAATATTGGCGCTTGGACTATTCCGCTTGGTTCTTACAAGAAAAAGTTATGCGGAAATGGATGGGTACTTATTGGAGATAGTGCAAGTCTTGTAGATCCATTTTCAGGAGAAGGGTTTGGAAATGCTACAAGCTCTGCAAAATTCTGTGCACAGACGATAAATGATATATTTGCAAGTGAAAATGAGAAAAGCAAAAATGACAATAACGAGTCAGATATAGATTATTTAACTTGTATGCAATTACAAAAATATGCGCAAAAAGTAGAAACTAATCTGTATCCAGAAATGGATATAACTTATAAATTACAACGAGCTGCGCGCGTGAAGTTTTTACTTAATATGTTCATAGATAAAGCAGCTACTAAACCAGAATTTAAACAAATTGTAATAGATATGCTAGCATCCAACGAACAAAAGAAAAAAGTTGAGGATCCACTGTTCTACATTAAACTATTACTGCCCTAAATCTATTGTCGCTCTAAGCAGGCAAATATCAAACAAATGTTGACTATTAGTTAAAAGAAGATTACACATATATTTAATACAAAAAAATTAATAAAAAAACAAAGGTGTGGCATCACGCCACTTTAGCCTAGAAAGATTGAATCTTGAAATTAGAATCTGTCTTTTCTGTGCTTTTGATAACAGTCTCTGCAATATACAGGTCTGCCATCTGCTGGCTTGAAGGGTACTTTGCACTCCTTCTTGCATTCGTCGCAGGTCGCATCATACATCGGCCTGTCTGAAAAATCTCTTCTTCTATCGTCCATTTATTTTCAACTCTTATTTATTCGCAAGGTTAAACCTGGTCACTAACTGTAATGACTATGCTAATTCATAAAGCTTACTATATCTCATTAAACATCTACTCAAATGAAATATTGATAAACGTGTTATATATATATGTATTATTAGTCACATAATCCAAGCAGAAAATAATTTTGCAAAGTGATCATATGTTTGAACAAAAATGCGTCGTCTGCAAAAAAATTATTACGTCTGAAAAAGATGAAATTCATATTATGGACGAACATGGATTTACTCAACACTATTGTTCTAGGTGTGGAGATAAAATAAAAGAACGATTAAAACAAAGAGACGATAGCATAATGGGAAAATAAAAAATCACTAAACTAATTTTACTAAATTTATGAAGGTTATTGCTCACAAACCAGTACGCTTGAGTTTAATCAGTTTTTTTGCCTCATAAATACTTGACTCTGAAGCATTAACACAATACGAAACCACAGATCTCAATTCTCGTGTTGGTCTAAGAAGCATCACTTGCCACAAAATTTCGGATGCAGGGATGGCCGAAAATTTTCGTCCAGCTATTTTTGAGAGCAACATAACATTTGCCAATACCCTAAATACAGTGCTTAAGAGTAGTAAACCCATGAATGCAGATATTTCTTGTATTGGCCATATTGCAAATAGAATTGCACAAATAAGTGAACCTACAAACAAGCCAAATCCATGAAACGTATTATACGCAGAAGTCATGACTGCACGTTTTTGTGAATCAACAAAACACATTGTTACCCCAAGTGCTGCAAGTTCAAATCCACCCCAAGCAATACCAGATATTATTTCTATAAAAAACAATATGAATGGATCAGTTGTGAACATCCAGAAAAATGGAACGATAGGAATCAAAAGACCGCATGCGTACAAAACGGGGCGTATGCCATAAGTATCCATTATATTGCCCCAATAAGGCAAGAATATGGGTTTTGACACAATACCTGCAAATTTTATTACTGACCAGACAGTATAACTAAAACCAAGTTCAGTTAACATATACAAATCAAATATTGGAGCTACAACATAAGTAGCGACCATTAGTGCAAAAACATAAAACAAAAATATTTTTTCATCTACAAATTTTTTGTTTTTTAAAAAATCAAATATTTGAGTATGACCACATACACAACTGGACTGAGAGGTTGGTTCGTGCATCTGCATTATGAACTTAGATGATAATAGACGACATATCCCCGCAATTAAAAAAAGTATCGCAAATCCAAGCGATTTTTGCGTCCCGAGTTGTTCAAGTATAAACGCACCCAAAAGCATTGCGCCTACCATAAAAAATATGCCGATTCGATTTCTTTTTGCAAAAAATGACCCTCGCTCTTTTTCAGATATAAATTCAGAAACCCACGCGACCAACGCAGGACTTGAACTAAACCCTAAGAAGAAATGAAAACAAAAAAGCACGAACAAAGACAGGACTGCATATTCCCAACCAAATGCAAAGTACATCAATAATGAGATTAATATCCAGACAAATGCTTGTAAAGATACGCCAAATAAAACAAAGTGTTTTTTTGAAGGTAATGAGCAAGAAAATTTTGAAGTAATTATTTGCATTATACATCCACAAAAACGAGGTAGAGTTGAAGATAACAAAACTATTGGACCAGATGCACCAAGTGCAATTGATGCAGGAACCACGTAAGATTCCCCAATACCCATCATTGAAAAAGACATCATACCGTCTTTGATGTACGCTGATTTAGATTTATCAGCTAAACCCTCGATATTTTTCTCTGACTCCATTAGGTCGCCGACTTGATTACTATCTTTGAACACAAGTCAGCATTAGAGTACATAATAAAATATAAAAATCAATGTGCAGGTTTGGTTATAACTAACGTTGCATCAGTGATTTCAAGTGAATAGATATTTCGTTTTGGTACATACCAATCATTTATTGTAGCAATTACATCCTTAGTCGGAACTTTGATTAAATTATCGTTAAAGACTATTTCGCAAATTAATGCCATATCTTCAGGACACGTAGTTATTGCAGTATTAGGAGTAGAATACAGCGCTACATTTTCAGAACCAAAATGTTGAACGCAATCATTTTCTAAAATGCTAAAATCTAAAGCCGGGCTTACACCAAGTTTGTTGAAAAGATCCAAGATTTGACCAGCATAACGATAATAAGTTATAATCATTGAACCTCCTTTGAAAAGTGATGAATAGAGCTTATCCATAGTGTTTAACCATTCGGAGGGTGGAACATAGTATATAACATGACGTAGCAGTTCCAAATTAAACTGAGATTCCCCAAAATCAACATTGGTGAAATCCTCATTTACTAGATTAATCGTGTATGGTTTTTTTGTAATTTGAGATCTAAGATCAACTTTTTTGAGTAGATTAAATGCATCTGCATCATTTTCGACTAAAGTCATATGGGAAAACCAATGACTGATAAGCTGAGTAAATTTACCACTATTTGGACCAATTTCAAGTAAAGATAAGTCGTCATTAGCAACGGTAGCTATATTCGGCATTATATAATCATTAAGAAAAGAGTAATATCTAGGATTTATGTCCCAAACAAGTTCAAAAAAAGACCAAATACTTTTTATGCTGTTAAAATTATTTTTTGTTTTTTTATCTAAGCGTTTACCTAAAGTTGAAGGTAACGAAACACTGGATAAAAATGCTTTTCTAGCTAAATTAGCACTATTAAAACTCACTTGCGTCTGAACAACATTAGTGGTTGGAATTAGTTTAATCATGTAAACGTATATCTTGAACATCTATTTAAACACACAATATGAACAAAATTTTTCTTTTCACTACATTTTTGGAACTTTATATTCAACCCAACGCACACGTTTTTGTTCAATTGCCTGGCGAAGATTTTTTTCTTGCAAATTAAGTTTTGAGTTTGATGATTTTACTTCTACGAATATGACTTCGTATATTTGTTTTTCATCCATACCTCGAAACACTATAAAATCGATGGGCTTGCCTATAAATCTAGCCTCACTAGGAGAAAAATCAAAACCTGGTAGATAGGGGGCAATTTGCTCGCTAAATTGGCCACTGAGCACCGAACGCGATTTTTTTATAGCATCTTGACGAATATCTTTGAGTCGTTTTTCCCAGTTTATATTTGTAAAGTATTTTCCAAAAAGAAAAGATGCAATACAACATACACACAGGACAAACAAACATGCTAAAAATTCCATGAATTCCATAACTATAGGAATATGTGAAATGTATTAAATTATTCAGATTCATTTTCGCCAAGCATATCGTGAATTATTTTTTCAGCTTCTTTAAGCTTTCTCTCTTCTGAATCTGATCGTGTTTTTTTTACAGAATCAAAAGTTGTATCTGAATCCTGCGAACTCTTTTTAGGTAAAATTTCATTAACTAGATTATCTTTTGATTCAGTAGCTTTATCTGATAAAATATTTTGATTGGAAGAATTATCGGATTGCAATGTAACAGAATTAGAATTCGCAATTAAATTTTTACCGTCATGCATTGAATGTGAAATATCAGAATTCGATATAGTGGAATTGGAGGTAGAATTTGATTTTTCGTTTTTGTTAACTTTTTTAGAGTTAACTTCTTCAGTGATAATTTTTGATGATTCTTCTAGAGGTTTTAGTGTATCTCTATCACATTTAGTTATAACTGATGGTGCATTTGATTTTATGGATTCTTTTGAATCAATATTTAAACTAGATACTATTTCATCTATTTCAGAATTGGATTTTTGAATCACAGAAGATTGAGTATTAACACTCTTGATATCAAAAACCGAGTTAATAGAATTACCAGAATCACTAGTTGTACTGAACTTTGATTTTCTTGAACTGAAAAAAAGCACATAACCGCAAACGATAAGAAATACTACAAACGAGCCTAATGCGATATACTCATACTTAAATGAATTGTCAGATTCAATCGTTTTTGATTTGGTTAATTTAGAATTATTTGACAAAATAGTATCAGTAGTATTTTTTTCAAAAAATTTAGTATCATTTAGACTAGAATTTGAAGTATTTAATGCAGATATAGATTCAGTTGTATCATTAATTTTAGTATACACTGATATTTGTTCTGTGTGTTGTGATTCAACCTCAGATTGTTCAATTGAAGAATTTGAAACGTTAGATGAAACTTTAAGAATTTGAATATTCTTTTCAAGCCATGCTGGAGGTACCAATATCATTTTAAAGTACCCAATTTTTTCAAATGCTTTTATGCAAACTTGACCATCATCTATAATCAAATTTTTATTTTGAGTGCTACTTTGCTCTACAGGTATAAGACCAAAAGAAACATTTTGGTTAAAAAATACAAAAATAGATCCGTCAGAAGTACTTGCAATTTCAAACGGCTCGTTTGATCCAAATCTCAGTATACAAAAGTCAGTAGAAGTCAAATTATACGCAACAGACATATTAACTATTTCATCATTAAGCGGTTGTATATGCATAGAAAATTGATTATCCCCAATACCCACGGTGGTGAATCCGTCATAACAATGAGAATCACTACAGGTAAAAACAGATATTTGCGATTCATTTCCAAAATATATTGATTTGCCATCGTACGTAAGATAACCACAAAAAAGTGTGGACGCAAACAGAAAATTTAGTGTTATGATTAAAATGAGATTTTTATACATAAAAATAATACAGCACTAAAATTTAAAATTAAATTTACAGATCATAAAATCAAAATATAACCTCACATCGTAGGTTATATGTAAAAAATCCGTTAATTATATAATTTTTTTCTAAAAAAAGCAAATAACCATAAAAAAAACATAAAAAATCTATGTTTCATTTAAATATGTTCAAAATAAGACTAGTAATATGAGTAAACGAGTGGAGCACTTATTTTCGTTTTACACAAACTCCTTATTGTTCATACTGTCAATCGCATTACTTTTATTAATTTTTGAGGCAGTAAACTTTGAACCAAGATTGCAAAATTTTGCAGATGGAATGTACACCTCAAATTCACTCCCAGTTGCAAACATAAGTGTAACTCAAACAGTATTGATCGGTTGCACGGGTCTTCTAAGCATAGGGTTGGTACAGTTTTTATCACACAAAGAACAGATAAAACTCAAACAGAGATACGTATTATAAGACTAAAACATAACAACGATTATAGATCAACAATAAAGATTATCGCAAATTCTTTATTGCGTGTTGTTGATTTTAGTGTAAAATACTGAGGTGAATTATATGATAGTAGTTACAACCGAATTTGTTGCAGGAAAAGAGATAACCCAAACTCTTGGAATTGCTAAAGGAAACACGATACGTGCACGTCACGTTGGACATGACATGATGGCAGGTTTACAACAGATTGTAGGTGGAGAGCTAAAAGGGTACACACAGATGATTACTGAGTCAAGAGATGAGGCAACAAAAAGAATGATTGAAGATGCAAAAGAAATGGGTGCAGATGCCATCGTTGGAGTAAGATACGCTTCATCCGACATAATGGCAGGCGCATCTGAAATACTTGCATTTGGAACCGCAGTAAAACTAAAATAAGAGATAAAAATATAAAAATAAATTTATTTTATTTCCTCTTTCTTTTTTTTGCAGAACCTTTTGCGACTATTTTTTTTCTACGCCCGATATCTCTTTTTTTCCCAGATTTTTGCTCATATGAGGAAAACGAAGATACATAAGGTCTGCAAACTTGTGATTTTGGAGTGAATATACATTGAGCTACAGCAAAAACAATCCCGAATATAATAGAATAAAGAATTGCAGTTGGTATAACATAATTAAGAGCACTTGAAGAGAAGAATAGAAAACTTCCGAACACGAGATATTCTATAACTTCTATTACTATAAAAACCAATATTGCAAATATCACAAAATTTCTAAACCACTTCACACATGGACACGAATTCATAAAATCACGTTTTTCTCATTACTGTAGAATTTATAAAACTAACTACAAGATTTGCCAGCAAACACAAGGTATCCGCAAGAATGAATTTTGAATTTAATCAAATAAGCTCAACAATATTTATTATGGGTTTGAATTTAACCAAATAAGCTCCCACAATATTTTTCATTTATATAAATGAACGGTTCTTTTACGTTTAGCGACTCGCCAGTTATACAAGATAGTTTAATAAATGCAGAATCTTGTTCGTGCATTATGTCCGATAGAACAAATTCAAAAGTTTGATCGGCACACGACAAACTCAGAATAGAAGATTTGTTATACCCACTCACAAATACGCAAGAGCTTATGACGTTTGAACCATTTATTGTTTCTTGGGTTTGAGTGTAATTTATAGTCTGACAAATACTGGGGGAATCTAATAATTTTTCTTCATAAATCCATAGAGGTGCACTTGCACATACATAACCATCTAATGCAAGCCAAACATTAGTTATACCGTTTCCACCATAAACACACGCCACTTCATCTTGTATCAATGAACCGAAACCCTGTATCTTTTCATAATCACCACACAAAAATGTGGTTTGTTCATTTGAAGGAGAATATGAATATATATTGACCCAGACAGTTTGTAAATTAGTTATTGCTGTTTTATCAAGTTTGATTCGACAACGTTTTGTTTCATAACGCCCATTCAATGGATCTATAATTGCAGTTGCATATATTTTTTGAATTGAGCTTGAATCAGAATTAGAATCGGGTTCAGATTGGATCGTCAAATTATCAACAATTGTATCTGAATATGCAGTTGTAATGTTCTCAAAGTCATTAATATAAACAAAAGAATTAGTAGTATTGTTTGTATCAGACGTATTGATTACATATGAAGTATTTTTTGTATAAGTCGTGTTTTGCAAAATTTGGTTTTGCACTTGTTCTTCAAAATCGGAAATATTTTCTAGATTAGTAGAATCATTTTGAGATAGATTGTTGAACATAGAACTATCGTTTGTAAGTACATAAACATTTGAATAATTGGTGCTTGTGTTCAAAAAATCTAAGCCAGTATTAGGTTTTGAAGAATCGTCAATGCATCCCGCAAACAAAAATAGGCAAAATAGTAATATACGTATCATAAAAACACAAAGAGAAGTGGGAGATAAATAATAAAAACAAAACTATTTTTTGATGGATTGAGATTCTGTTGATTTTGAATTAGAATACATATCAACCAGCAGAGATTTTAATTTTGGTTTTATCAAATATTCAAATGTTGCAAATGCTACAACCATAAATATAAGCGGAATCCACAATTCATTTGTTTCGTATAGAAAATACCAAAAACCACACAATATCAAACCGTTCAGTGCAATTAATAATCTTGAGAGATTAGTTATATTTCTAAATACTAAACTTGGATTAGTAGCCACGATATCACCCCAAACGATCAAAATATAAATCAAATAAGTTTTAGTTCATCTGAATTATATCGCATCATTTACGTCAATTCATATTACTTTTGCTAATAAAGAATCTATTTGCTGATTTAAATCTTGTATTGTAGAATTATTTTCAATTCTAAAGTTTGCAATATTTGATACTTGATCGAGTTGTTGCCCACAAGAATTTGAATTTGATGCTTCTATTTTTTCAAGTTCACAAAATTTTTCAAATGTAATTGGATCCGACTCACGCATTCTTGATTTCATACGCTCAAATCTGAGTTTTTGATCACAAACGACATCTACAAGAAAAAAGTTTCTTGAGTTAGCAAGTTCAAAAGCCTCACCCGGATTTCGAATTGATATAATCACGTAATTTTTTGAGCGATCAACATTTCTCATGACACGCTTGACAAGTTCTCCTTCGCCATATTTTTGACGAATGTAATTTCCTTGTGCTATGAGATTTTCACGATTTATAGACCTTCCAAGGCGTTTTAGATCTTCACGGATAGCATCAGATAGTGAAAGGGCTACAAATCCTTTTGATAGCAAATAATTCGCAACAGTATCTTTACCCGAACAATTTTTTCCACTTAAACCAATTATCATGATTTGATTATACTATCTAAATTAAAAACCAGAACGGTTTTTAGTAGTTTATATGAAAGATTGGCTGATACTTGCAAGCACCTCACAAAGAAGACAAAAACTTTTATCTAAGGCATTTAGAAAATTTGATATAAAACGTGCACCAGAACCAAATTACATTGTTCAGAACGATAGTGTAAAACATGAAGTTAAACGCATGTCAGAATTCAAAGCGATTTGGGTTGCACTAAGAAACCCCGGGTTTGTAATCATAGGTGCAGATACGCTTGTCGAGGTAAATTTACAAAAACTTTCAAAACCAAAAAACAGGACATTTGCAAAAAAATTTATACAACTAATCAGCTCAAAAAAAATACAAGTTTATACTGGAGCATGTATATGCTATTTTGATGGTTTTAGCTCTATAAAAAAAAGCAATTGGATTAGAAAAAGTGTTTTAAAATGCAAAAAACTTTCTCAAAAACAAATTGACGAATATATTGAAAGTAACTTATGGCGTAAAAAAGCAGGAGGATTTAATATTTTGGAGAAACCCGCATCTGATTGGTTTTATTTTAGAAAAAAAGATATTGATAATATTGCAGGGCTTGACATTAAAACAGTAAAAAAAAGAATTAAAAAATTCAAGGCTTTGGTTTTCCCTTTGAAAAAAATTCATTAAGTCTTCTTTTGTCGTCTTCATCCTCAATTATATCAGTAACTGGCTTAGGTTCGTCTTGCAGATCAGATTCACTTAAGGGTGCAGAAACATCTGGTGGATTAAGATTATCAGTAGTAGTTGAAGAATTTAATGAACTTTCATCTTTGGAGTTGTTATTCGGCGAGTTGATATCCGAGGTGAATGAAATTATTGGTACATCTACATCATTTGAATCAGATTTTTGAATATTTACATCTGAAGAATCAGTTGAAATAGGTATAACTTTAGTATCTGAAGATAACTCATCACCATTATTATTGGCGGATGGTGTTGTTTCATCAGAGGACAAAATTATTTTTTCTAAATTAGCAGAGTCCAAATTAGAACCATTTGAGTTAATGGACTTGTTGTTATTATCTATTTTTAGAGTTGCATCATCTGAGCTGATTTTCAAATTGCCGTTTTCACCATTTTTGAAATCTGATCTTAAAACAGGTTTTCTATTATCAAAACTTGCAGTTTTCTCATCTTTTTGATTATCAGCTTGTTCTACCTCATCAACTTCAACTTTCATACCAGGTTTTAACTGCATAGAACTATCTTCTTGAGTATAACTCGAACTATCTGGAGTGGTGATTGTATTTGAAGTTGTGGTTGCACCAGGAATTGAATCATTCATATCACTTATATGAATATGTTCAATAGCAACAATTTTTTCTGATTCTTCAAGGCGCATGAGTCTTACTCCTTGAGTATTTCTTCCAAGAACAGATATTTGATTTACAGGCATTCTAATGGCTTTGTTATTTGAAGAAAATATGATTATTTCGTCTTCATCACTAACTGCAAGAACCCCAACAACATCTCCATTTCGCTGTGATGTTTTTATGTTTATTGTACCCGAACCACCACGATTTTGAAGACGATAATCTGAAGTAGAAGTTCGTTTTCCATATCCATTTTCACACACAGTGAGAATAGTTGGATTATTACATAAAGCCATATCAACTACATAATCTCCATCGTGTAAGTATATACCTCGAACACCTTGACCAGTACGACCTATTTCACGAACTTGAGTTTCATTAAATTTGATTGATTGCCCGTTTGCAGTTGCAAGCAATAAATCTTCATTCCCAGAAGTCTTCTTAACGCTAATTAAACTATCATTTTCACGAAGAGTTATTGCACGTATTCCGCCTTTTCTTGGACGAGAATATGCATCTAAAGTCGTGCGTTTCACAGTTCCGTTTTTTGTCGCCATAATGAGTGAATTGTTTGCACAAAAATCACGAACTGCGATACATGAGGATACTTTTGCATCGTTGGTTGCGATAAGATTAACTATGGCTTTACCTTTAGAATAACGCGAGGTTTGCATTATTTCATGCACTCCTAACCAATGAACCATTCCATCATGAGTGAAGATTAAAAGTTTGTCATGGGTTTTTGCAATCAAAATATCTTTTATGCGATCTTCTTCTTTCGTTTCGGTTCCGATGACCCCTTTTCCACCGCGATTTTGTGATCTATATTCTTCTAATGAAATACGCTTTATATAATCATCTTCACTAAGAATTATAGCTACTGGTTCATCTGGAATTAAATCTAAATCATTTATTGGTTCTCCATCCCATTCAATTATTTTTGTTTTTCGCTCATCACCATATTTGTTTTTTATTTCAGTAGTTTCTGCCACAATTATAGAATCTATTTTTTTTGCATCAGCAAGTATTTGTTCAAGTTCAGCTATGAGTTTTGCAAGTTGAATATTTTCTTCATCTATCTTGTCTCGTTCAAGAGAAGTCAACCTAGACAATTTCATATCCAGAATAGCAGATGCTTGTTTCTCGCTAAGATTCCAACCAGACATCAATTGAGAACGTGCAAGACTTACATCAGGTGCAGATTTTATTGATGCAACTATTTTATCAATATCTAAAAGCGCAATCTTGAGACCTTCTAAAATATGCTTTCTTGCTTTTGCAACATTCAAATCAAAAACACATCTTCTTCTTATTACTTCACGACGATGATTTATGAATTCTACTAAAAGTTGACGCAATGTAAGTGTCTTTGGCTGATTATCAACAAGAGCTAAATTTATTATGCCAAAAGAGATTTCAAGTGCAGTTTTTGAGTAAAGCTGATTTAGTATGACGTTTGCATCTAAACCTCTTTTCAACTCAATTACAATTTCTATACCATCTTTATCAGAATAATCTGCAATGTCAGTTATTCCTTCAATTCGTTTGTCTTTTGCAAGTTCTGCAATATTTTTTACTAGATCAGATTTATTTACTTGATACGGAATTTGTGTTACAACTATGCATTGACGATTTTTGTCTTTTTTACTCTCTTTTATTTCTGCAACCGCACGCAATTTTATTGAGCCACGACCCTGAGTGTATGCACGCATACTCCCAGCTCTTCCAAGTAAAAGCCCACCAGTTGGAAAATCTGGACCTTTCACAATGTTGCATAAAACATGATCGTCAATATCCCAATTTTCCAGAAGTGCACACATTGCATCACATACCTCCACCAAGTTGTGTGGAGGCATGTTTGTCGCCATACCTACTGCAATACCAGATGAACCGTTGATTAGAAGATTAGGTATTTTTGCAGGTAAAACTTTTGGTTCTTGTAATGTCCCATCGAAATTTGGAAGATAATCTATTGTTTGTTTTTCTATATCAGTAAGCATTTCATTTGCAATTTTAGACATTCTTACTTCAGTATATCTCATAGCAGCCGCGCTATCACCATCAATAGAACCAAAATTACCTTGTCCATCTACAAGTGTATATCTTAGCGAGAAGTCTTGCGCCATTCTTACTAAGGAATCGTAAATTGCATTATCACCATGTGGATGATACTTACCTAAAACTTCACCGACAATTCTTGCAGATTTTTTGTATGGTTTTTCATGAGTATTTGAAAGTTCTTGCATTGAGTACAAGACACGCCTATGAACTGGCTTGAAACCATCTCGGACATCAGGCAATGCACGTCCGACTATTACCGACATGGCATAATCAAGATACGAAACTGAAAGTTCTTTCTCTATTGGGCGAAGTTTGTCTTTTGATTCACTAATTTGAGAGTCCATAATAAACACCAATTGTTAATCAGATATCCAAATTTTGTACCTTCAATGCGTTTTCTTCTATGAATTTTCTTCTGGGCTCTACTGCATCGCCCATAAGTATCGTAAAAAGCTCATCTGCTTTCATAGCATCGTCTATAGTCACTTTAAGCATAGTGCGGGTCTTTGGATCCATAGTGGTTTCCCACAGTTGTGCGGGATTCATTTCCCCAAGACCTTTGTAGCGCTGAACATGATATCCCTTTGGATTGCCCCAGTCTGACAGTAGTTTTGCAAGTTCTGCATCATCATATGCATATGCAGAACGATTTGATGCTTTTAGTTTATAGAGCGGAGGTTGAGCGATATAGACATGACCTTGTTCAACAAGCGGTTTTAGATACCTGAAAAACAAAGTAAGAATAAGTGTGCGTATATGCGCACCATCAACATCAGCATCGGTCATTATTATAATTCGGTCATAACGTATTTTTGACATATCAAAATCTGAGCCGAAATTAGTGCCGATTGCCATTATAAGATTTCTTATCTCAACACTTTCCAAAAATTTATTTATAGATGCTTTTTCAACATTTAGAATTTTTCCACGTAATGGTAAAATTGCCTGAATTTTTCGATCTCGTCCTTGTTTTGCTGAACCCCCAGCAGAATCGCCTTCTACAATATAAAGTTCGCATTTTTTGGGATCTGATTCGGTACAATCTGCAAGTTTTCCTGGAAGAACAGAAGATTCTAAAACACTTTTTCTACGAATAAGATCTTTTGCTTTTTGGGCAGCTTCACGCGCCTGCATAGCAGACACTGCCTTTAGACAAATTGCACGTGCATCCGCAGGATTTTCTTCAAAATATGTACGCAAAGATTCTCCTACTATTTGTTCAACAATACCTTTTACTTCAGTGTTTCCAAGTTTTGTTTTTGTCTGACCTTCAAATTGAGGATTTTGTATTTTTACAGATATAATCGCACAAAGTCCCTCTTTTAAGTCATCACCAGAAATTGACCCTTCTTTTATTACTTTATTTTGACGCGAATATTCGTTTATAGAGCGAGTAAGTGCAGATTTGAAACCAGCAAGATGAGTTCCACCTTCTATAGTATGAATTGAGTTGACATACGCATAAACATTATCGTTGAATGTATTGTTGTACTGCAAAGATACCTCACACATAACATTTGAAGCTTCTTTTTCAAAATATATTACTGGATGCAAAATTGTTTTGTTTTTATTTAAATGAGAAACAAATTCTGCAATCCCACCTACAAAATAAAATGATTCATTTTTAGAATCTCGCTCATCTGAAATTGTTATAGTTATTCCCTTATTTAGATACGCTAATTCACGCAGACGTTTTGACAAAATATCATAACTAAATTCAGTAGTTTCAAATATTTTTCCATCTGGTTTGAAAGCCACAGATGTTCCTGTTTGAGATGTTTGAGCGATATTTTTTACATCGCATGTAGGTTTGCCATATTCATAGAGTTGAATCCATTCACGACTATCTCGTTTAACTCTTACTTCAAGATTTTGAGATAGTGCATTAACAACAGATACACCTACCCCATGAAGCCCACCCGAAACTTTGTAAGTGTTGTTGTCAAATTTTCCGCCAGCGTGCAAAACTGTCATTACAACTTCAAGTGCAGATTTCCCAGACGAATGTTTATCTACAGGAATACCACGCCCATTATCAGTTATGCAAACAAATCCATCTTTTCGTATCATTACATCAATCTGAGTACAAAAACCTGCAAGCGCCTCGTCTATTGAGTTATCAACTACTTCGTAAACTAAATGATGTAACCCCCTCACACCTGTGTCTCCGATATACATCCCAGGTCTTTTTCTCACAGCATCAAGACCCTCAAGAACCTGTATGTTTGAAGCAGAATAGTTATTTGATTTTATTTTTAAATCTTTCTCATTGGAATTTTCCATTAAATCGCTTACTCCAAAAATTGTTTTTTTTAACATAAAAATTCAGACAAATACGACTGTAAAATCGCCTGTATATATGTGGGATTGAAAGTTTATAAAGCAACCTGAAGAACAGCGTTTTTTACAAGTCTGAAACACCTAAAATACTTTATAAACATTTGCAAATGAAATAATGCATATCAATAATGCATATCAAGTGTACAAATATAATTGGAAAATAATATATAGATAGCTAAAAAGACCAGATGTTCTAAAACAACTCAAACTAAAACGTTGAGTTAAATATACGAGGATGAAATAAATTCTGCGATACATTTATAAGATGCACAAGCGCTTAGAATAAAACAAACAATCACTTTAGCGTACGTTATATATAAGTGTATAAAGTAGTTTAGCACTATAATATACAAAGTATGCGAAGTGAAATGATAAAAAATTGTAATTTTGTACGTTTAAAGTACATTTAATTTAGGTGTTGTAAATGGTTGGAATAAGACCCGCAAAAACATGCAGAGAAATAAATAAAGTAGCCTGGACAAGATTTTCAAAAAGAAAACCAAGAAAATCATACGTAAAAGCTATGCCTCACACAAATTTGCTTAATTTCCATATGGGGACTAGAATTTCAGATGTTTATGATGTAGAGTATGAACTAGTAGCAAAACACGATGTTCAACTAAGAGATAATGCGCTTGAATCTGCAAGACAAGCCGCTAACAAATATTTAGAAAAAGTAATTCCTAATCAATATTATTTTCATTTAAGGGTGATTTGTCATAACGTCATACGTGAAAACAAAATGATTGCCGGAGCAGGTGCAGACCGTCTTCAAAAAGGAATGAGAGCTGCGTTTGGAAGACCAACAGATAGAGCAGCAAGAATAAGAGAAGGCCAGCCAATACTCACGATAAAGACAAAAAAAACAAATGAATCACATATACGAGAAGCCATGAGAAGAATGAAAGCAAAGATGTCAGGAAAATGGTCATTTGTTTCGACGATGACATCTTAGATAAGGTATGAAATATGCAATTTGAAGGTGAAGTTCGTTCAGGTATGGATTGCGTAATAGAATTATTGCGCTCCAACCCAAAAACGAAGTTTACGATAGCGAAAGTCAGAGCACGTACAGGGTTACCTAATTCTTTTTTGAAAAAATGGATAGACTTATTAGAAAAACACGGATTTGTTCACTTTTTTTACAATATTAAACATGACGAATTTATTTGGGTTGAACAGAAAAGGGAAGTAAAACAAGTACAAACAAATAATGCTACAAACAATATTACTAGAAGATATAATAGAAATGAAAAAAGTATTTATAGCTCAACAGAAAAAACAGTAATCTCAACAAGTGATTTGACGCAATATAAACAGTATTCACTACAACCAGATAAAATAAAAGAACTGATGAATGACATAAATGAAACTGTTGCTGATACTCAGATATTAGCTCGAAGAATTAATAGTATTAAAAGTGCTAAAATAATTGATTTTACAACATTAGGAATAACAAGACATAACCTTGAGATAAAAAATAGGCGACTTGCAAATTTGCTTAGTCAAGCAAAGAGCATAAATAATAGTGTAAAGAATTAAAACTTAATTTTGTATTTTTGTAAATCAATTGCGTCTGCATATGATATAAACCAAATATTGTATATACGAGTTTAACCCGTATATCTTTGTGAATCTATTATTAATCAGATGATCAGTTACCACAAGAACCACGCAATGGACGTATTCCCTCAAAATTTAAATCTTCAAAATAAGGTGTGCTGTAATTTATTACAAGTGTTCCCTCAAAGCTGGTTTCTGAACCTGAACAAAACGGAGTACCCGAAACTAAATATACTATACGCTCGGCTGGAGCGATTTCTATATCTGGAGAAACCACACTATTAGTTGAATCAACTACAAAACCAGTTAAATTTATCGGTTTTGAATCAATATTCTCAATTAGCAAACTGAGATCTCCACCGTTTACACAACTATAGTCCAAGACTCTAAGTGGACGAGGTTGCGATGACCAATACATTCTTGCTTCATTTTCAGTTATATCTTTTGATGATTGCGAGAAAAATAATGTAAGACCGATTGCAACCATAGCAATAACTAATACTACACCTAAAATTACAATAAATTCAGATGAAACCTGTGCTTTCTTCATAGAATACACAACACGCATTAATTATTAAAGGATACTTACAGACAACTTGAGATTATGCATTAAACCGATAAACACATTCAAGTGCAAGTGGATATACTCCA
>CAZHIX010000015.1:19321-23416 GCA_964532715.1 Microcaldota archaeon
AAATATAAAGTAAAACTAAATCTAAATAAATATATTTTACTCCCGAGGGACAAACGATACTTGGAACAGAATATGTTTCAGTAAAAATTGTTTTGGTGCTATGAGATGGAATCTCAAGCTCACAAATGCATGGACTACTAACACAGCTAACAACATCACAATAAGACTCGGATGCGCCCTCAATTACTCCATGTTCATATTTAAAGAATGAATAATTAGTATTGTTTAATTTTATGCCATTTATGATAAAATTATTATCTGAATTTGATTTTATGGCAAAATAAATATGACCATTGTATTTTTCGTAAAACGCATCATCAATTGAAAATGGTCTTGCCTGTGTTTTCCAAAAATCAGAAGAAGATTTTACATCCATTGCATTTGTAAAATCAATAAAGATTATATAAAAACCCATAGTAACTATTGCAAGAATAAGTAATACTGCAAGCATAATCAAAAATTCCATCGTTATTTGTGCATGGATTTTTTTGCGCGAGGTTTGTAAATTTTGAATAAGTGATAATAATGATAAACTCATACTAATCAAAACACACAAACAAATTAAAAACAGTTAGACTGGTAAAAATAAAATTAAAACAAAAATAAAGTAAATATAAAACAAAAATAAAAAAAGAAAAAAACTAACGGGAACTACGCGCCATACGTTCAGTTTCGTCTTTCTTCTTGATTGCATACGAAGACTGCGTATCGCCTTTTGCACCAAACTCTATTTCATCTGCTAAAGCTTGTGCAAGCGTTTTCTTATTGTTAAAACCACCCATTATAGCAGCTAGAGTTATATTACGCAACGCCATATCAAGTCTTCTTGATGCAGATACATCAACTGCAACCTGATAAGAAACGCCTCCAAAAGATACACGAGTGAAATCTTCACGTGGTGCTGAATTTTGGATTGCATCAATCAAAAGTTGAACTGGATTTTGATTCGTTCGTTTTTCAACAATCTCAAATGCATTTTCAACTATTTTCAATGCTCTTGCTTTTTGACCTTGCATTGAACCTCGTGTGCGAATGACTTTTCCAGAAGTTTTTCTTCCAGTTCCGCCACGCATTAACTTATTTGCAAGACGTTCTACTATATTCATGCGTGATTTGTAAAACTGTTTTTTTGCTTGTCTTCCGAAAGAGTGCGGAATATTTACTGCCTTGAGGTTTACGTAATTGACTAAAGATGGGTCTGAAACCACTACAGACTCCATATCGTATTTTCCAAATAATTTGTTGTTCATCATGATAATCTACCTCTTGGGCTTTTCTTTCTTTTTGCGCACAAGCTGTTGTAAATCAGTATCATTTACCTTTATGACCTTATATCTTACACCTGGGATTGAACCCATCTGTCCGCGTTGTGAGCCACCAAGACCCTCAACCATGACTTCGTCGTGTTCATCAATGTAGTTTATAGCCCCATTTCTTGGTGCATGACAAGTTACAAGCTTACCGTTTTTTATAAGCTGAATTTTCACACATTTAATTAATCCCGAGTGAGGCTGTTTTTGCTCAAGTTGTTTTTTCTCAATCACAATACCTTTTGCCTGAGAAGTACCCTCAAGTGGGTCAAATTTTTCTTTGAGCTTTAGCTTCTTTCGTTTCCATGGTTTTTTTAACCATCTTTGTTTTTTTCTTCGTCGTTTAAGATCACGACCTGCAAACTCTCCTTTTCCCAATTTATCACCATGTATATGTATATATTATAAATTAACGTGTATTTGCCAAGCGCAAATCGCAACGAAACTTGCGCATAACAAGTTCGCGATGAAGCTTAATTCGGTCGCCGCCACGTCCGATTGCTGCTCCTCGATCTTTCTCATCTACGCTAACAAAAACTGTTTTACTATTATTCTTCTCGTGGATGTTTATATTCTTTATGCCTACTGGGGCAAATATGTGTTTTATGAATTCTTCCAAAATTGGCTTATCTTCAAACACCAAAATCTGACGTGAAAACGCCTGGCGCACTTTTGTTATGTTTGCACCTCTACTCCCAATTGCCTTACCCATATCCTCAGGTGGAACCAAGAATACTACGGATTTTGGACTTATTAAGATGTCCGATGCACTTGCACCAGTAAGGTTTTCAAATAGCGCAAGAGCTTTCAAATCATCATTGGAAATTTCAACCATCAATTCACATCTTTATTATTGGCATTTGATTATTACAAAACATTGTTCTAGTAAAAAAATATTGTTCAATAAAAGTTATTGCACAAAACTTAGAATTGGCGAATCTCCAGTTTCTAAAACGACTAATGCACTTACAACAAACGGTTTTCCACAAAGAGCACCAAGTGAGCGAGAATCTTCAGAAACTTTCAATAGTTTCATATCTGAAATTTTTGCATATTTTTGCAAATCCGCAAAATCATCTAAAGATACATTTGATGCCAAGATTACAAGTTTTCCTTGCCCATTAAGTACCTTCTTTTTTACACCCGACATCCCAAGTGATACTTTTCCAGTATCGACACACATACGTATCGCTTTTGAGATATCAAGCGAATCGCTTGTTTGTTTTTTAGTTGCCATAATATTACCTCAGATTTTATCCTCTCTAATATTTTTGGTATTTGCATACTATTAGATATTAGTATAAATTGAATTCACAAATTCATAGCACAATCGCACAAATACAAATATTAAAATAATTACAATTTCATTCTTAATTTTACCAAACCCGTACCTACGGGTACTGTCTGTCCAACAATGATATTTTCAGTAACACCAATTAAATTATCATCTTCGGCAGTTACAGAAGCATTCACTAGATGTTTAATTGTTTCTTCGTATGCTGCACGTGCAAGAACACCTGCTTTTTGTCCTGCAAGCCCGTGTCTGCCAATTGAGCTTATTTTACCATCTTTAGTCATTGCATCTGCTAAAAGCATTAAATGACGAACATCTACAGATAAACCTTGTGAATCTAAAACTTGTCTAAATTCCTTAACAAGTGCATTTCTTGCACCTTCAACACCAAATACTTTTTCTATCTCTTTTACATCATTAGTATAAACTCTTGAAAAATCAATACCAACGACATCTTTTATTCCAAGTATGTTCGTACCAGATGTTCTTATGAAAAATTCGCCACTCTTGTCTTTTATAACTATAGAACGTCTTATCTCGGATACCCCTTTTATTTGAACTTCAGTTAATTTGTTAGTGATACGCCTCAACGCCCTTAGTGAACTTACTTGTGGTTTTACAACTATTTTGTTTTCACGACATTCGCAAGGTGCATTACAACTTTTCTTTACCGCTTCGCGTACATCATCGATATTTATTTTTCTCTCTTCAAGCTCATTTTCGTTGAGTTCTAATATTATTTTCTTTGATGAAAAATCTTCAGATATATCACAAATTTGTTTAAGTAAAACCTCGTCAAGCTCATATGCAATTTTTTGAGCTTTTTTCTCATCGGTGGCATTAGCACCCTCAAGATAAATATCCATTAATGGTTTTTTTGGAGTTTTTCTTGCATCCACAAGCTCAATGAGTCTTGGAAGACCAGTTGGCACTTGCTCTGCGACTCCAGCATAGTGAAATGTTCTCATAGTCATCTGAGTACCAGGTTCACCAATAGACTGAGCAGCTACAATACCAACTGCTTCACCAACTGCAATTTTATCTTTTTCTTGTATTTTTGACGACATGAAAACCACCTATGAAGAATCCTTCTCCTTTGCATACTTGAGAACCTTGTTATTCATCGGATCAAGCATATCACCATATGTATATTGAACAATAGACATTGCAGAATCACGCACAGAATAATCAGGCAAAACTATCATATCTTGTAATGCGTTGATTAGACGTCTTTGCATATATCCTGAACGAGCAGTACGAATAGCAGTATTGACCAACGATTCACGACCCCCCATGGAATGTTGGAAAAACTCAGTTGGAGTTAGACCTTTTTTGAACGATGAGAATACGAAACCTTTGGCAAGTGCACCTTTGTCTGCCTTTGAATAATGAGGTAAAACACGACCTCTGTATCCACGCGAAGGACGTTTGCTTCTAATAGCTTGCTGACCAACCATGGAAGCCATTTGAATAGCATTTAGAAGAGAACCT
>CAZHIX010000016.1:0-23261 GCA_964532715.1 Microcaldota archaeon
ATGGATATGACCACAAATACATTTACTCACATGTTGGATATAACCTCAAAATTACGGACATGCAAGCAGCAATTGGATTAAAACAACTTGAAAAAGCACCAAAATTCATTGAGGCAAGAAGAAAAAATCATGATTATTTATATTCAAGAATAAAAGAACTTGGACAATATTTTGTTCTCCCGACAAAACTTTCAAAGGCTCAACCATCATGGTTTGGTTTTACACTTACTGTAAAAAAAGATGCAAAGTTTGCGCGAAAAGATATAATAGAATATTTAGAGTCCAAAGGAATTTCTACAAGAATGGTTTTTGCAGGAAATATTACTAAACAACCGGCATACGCAAATGTTGAGAAAAAAATTGTTGGTGAATTGAGAGGTTCGGATGAGATTATGAATAATACTTTTTGGATTGGGGTTTATCCGGGGCTTGTAAAAGAGCAACTTGATTATATGATGGAAGAGATAGAGAGGTTTGTGAGAATGAACGATAAGAAGTAAAAAAATAATTGAAAAAATCTCACAAGGATACGTATTTTAGAGCTTGTTTTAGTTCAGATTCTGGTAAAAAAGGTTTCATGTCATGAACTGGACGCGAGTAGGATGATTTTGGAAAAACTTTATAGTCTTGAGGTATTACCACATCAAGAAGAGCGGCCCCAGATTGAGAATTAAGCCAAGATAATGCATCAGAAAGATCAGAGTTTTTAGAAACTTGTTTTGCACTAAGTCCGTATGCAATAGCAACTTTTACAAAATCGGGAGTGGAGTATCCATCTACACTTCCAATCAGACGCCCATGAAAATTCTCTGATTGAAATTGAGTGAGCATTCCAAGACAAGAGTTATTGATTACTATTATTTTCATTGGAATTTTTTCTCGGACTATGGATTGAAAATCTTGGATATTTACTTGAATCGCCCCATCACCACATATTGCCCAAACATCGGTTTTTTTCTTAGATGAAAGCCAAGCCCCGATTGCAGTAGAGATTGCACACCCCATTGGACCCATACCACCATTCGTTAGTATCAATTGACCGTTTTTTACATTCCAAGATTGTGCAAACCACATCTGATGAGAACCTACATCTACACTAGCAATTGCTTCGTTTGATGCTAACTTAGATATGACAGAAATGGCTACACTTGGACTAATTGAATCATGAGATATAGGTTGATTATAAATAGAGTATTTTTCTTTCAAAAAATTAAGATGCTCAAGCCATTCACCAGACATAGCAGTTTTGATGTCACATTGATTTAAAGAGCGTAAAAATTCTTTTGCATCTGAACATATTGAAAGATGTTCGTTTATGGACGCTCCAAGCTCATTTGAATCCACATCTACATGAATTATTTTTGCATTAGGTGCAAATTTAGAAGATTGGACTCCGATTTGTCTTGAATCAAGCCTTGCGCCTAAAACTAGAACAAGATCAGCGTTCGCAAGTGCAAGATTTGAATTTCGGTTTGCATACGTACCTATGAAACCTTGATAAAGTGAATTTTGAACAGGAACAGAATCGGTCCCCATAAGTGAGGATACAAAAGGTATTTTTGTTTTTTGTAGAAACTCGGCAAGCTCTTTTTTTGCTCCAGATACGCGCACCCCATGCCCCACTAAAACCATAGGACGTTTTGAAGTTGAGAGTAACGATAGAACGTCGGAAATTTGCTTAGATGATGGCAAAGAAACAGATGCACATAACGCATTGTGTTCTGGTGAACCGATAAATTGTTTTACGTTATCTATAGATATTTCGGTTCGCTGAATATCAAATGGAAAATCAAGTAGAACAGGACCTTTTCGCCCACTACTTGCTATAAAGAATGCTTTTTGTATTTCATATATTGCCAAAGATGCGTCAGTTATTTTGACTGCGTACTTAGTGATAGGGGCCACGATAGACACAATATCGGTTTCCTGAAAACCTACTTGACGACGTGTTGCACTTAAATTGGACTCAAACGTGTTTACCTGACCAGTTACGAATATACAAGGTAAGGATGCATAATATGCACTACCGATACCAGTAATTAGATTTGTTGCCCCCGGACCACTAGTTGCCATTGCAAGTCCAAAACCGCCAGTAGATATCGCTTGACCTTCAGATGCAAACGCTGCAGATTGCTCATTGTGCATTGTGTACAACTTGAAGTTTTTTCTAGCACATGCGTCTGCGATATGACCCAGTGCGCCTCCGATCATGAAAAACCCATGAGTGAGACCATTTTTTGAAAAATATTCAACAAGATAATCTGAAACAAGCATAATGACACCAGATTGATTTTATATGATAATACAGGTGCATAAAAGTAGATAAAACCTAATGTATGAAGCACATATATGTTGTGGG
Organism: Microcaldota archaeon; assembly: GCA_964532715.1. GTDB lineage: Archaea > Micrarchaeota > Micrarchaeia > Anstonellales > Anstonellaceae > 1-14-0-10-45-29. Next base: position 2,360 of record CAZHIX010000016.1, read on the forward strand.
CGAAATATGAGACTTAACATGAGCAAACAGAAATAACCGACAGAAAGATGCAGAACTGGGCGCAAGTTAAGCCTTTAAACATAATCGCACAGAATAAATACGGTGCATTTATGCTTAGTTTTGATAAGAATTACGCGCTTTTGATTGCGATTATATTCGGACTTGCGGGTTTGCCATGGGCGTTTTGGCTTTTTAGAAAGGATGAGCGCGCAGGGATTTTTGAGAAGATAATTATTGGTTACACGCTTGGAATCATACTAGTTCCGCTCATGTTTTTGCTTGAGAGTTTAGTTGGAATATTATATAGCCCCATATTGATTTATGTAAACTGGGCGATTATCTTTTTATCTGGAATGTATTTTGCACTAAAGGACAAATCTTTTGGGTTTGAGTTTAATTTTACTCAAATGTTTTCACAACAGACAATTTCAAAAATTGCGCTTTTTGCGATTATGTTCGCAGTATTGTTCATAGGATTGTCTGCATCAATTATTCCAATAATGGATTTGGATCCTTATTTTTACATTGATGGAGTAAGACAAGTCGTTTATGAAGGATCAAATTACGCAAATGATATGACTGCGTGGTATCCATTACCGATCTCATCGCATATGGGACAACCAATATGGAAATACATGCTTGCATCTTGGTTTTCAATATATAATGGACAGATGGAATATTCGCCATACACACTAATTGCAGTATCAAGTATTTATCCACCAATAATTGGCGCACTATCCGCGTTTTTTGCATATTTTATATTCAAATATTTGTATAATGAGAGAACAGGGTTGTTAGGAGCAGGAATTCTTGCATTTATGCCGATTATGATTACTAAATTTCAGGGAGGAGACTTTCAGATTGAACCATACAACATATTTGCATTTGTATTTTTGTTTGGTTCAATCGTATATGCACTAAAAAAACATAGCAAAGAATCATATGCACTTATGTTTGTCGCGTTGATTGCGGCATTTTTAGCATCTAATTTATCGCTATTGTTATTGGCAGTTTTGTCAGCATCCATATTTGCAATTGGAATTGCATATTTCTTGCAACCATGTGAAGAAGGAGCGAATAGAGAGAAAACTCTTAGTTACTTTATTGCAGGCATTGTAGTTGTGCAAATAATTTCTATGATGTACAATATTGCAAGTGGAAGTGAAGTTTTCGGAGCGTTAAAGGGAGCACTTACGATGGTTATTATTCCATTTGGAGCGTTTGCAAGCACATGGGTGCTTAATAGAATTTTTAGTGAGAAAAAGAATGAATTGACACCAATAAGAAGATATTTAGGAATTGAAAAATTAAAGTTGGATATCTGGTCAAAAATTGCAGTTTTAACAGTGATTGCGATATTGGCCATATCTGGATTTTTTATATCGCAAGGGTTGCCATTGATTGGAGACACAATAAAATCATACACATTGTTTGGTGCATATACTGAACCGTTGTATAGAACTATTGCAGAACAAGCGCCAGGTAGTGAATATTATGGCGGACAAATTGGAGCTATAGGTATTGAATTTGCCAAAATTGAAACAGAGAGTAATGACATACTTGGTATGTTTTATTCGCTAGGTTCTAGCATAATGAACGCAATGAACACTATTCCAAATGCAATAGTGAATTTTGTTTATGGCTTGTTTATTGCTATTATGAATAGCGTGTCGGAAGTTGATACTTTTGAGAAAGTAGAGAAAGGAAACAGTATGATGACTGCAATTGTCTTTTGGGCAATTACAATGCTTGGGATAAGCGCATTATATGAGGTTTATAAAAAAAGGATTATTGGAATTGATACACTTTTAATTTTGCCATTTACAATCCCAGTTGTTTTGATGGCGTTTGGAAAAGCAAAACTTGTCATGTATTTGGCCTTAGCAATGGTCTTTTTGACAGTAGCTCTCTGGGCAAGCTTAGAGAGAATTGTCAAATATGTATTGAAACGCTATGCAGAGACTAAATTGAATGAAGCAGATGCACAAAAAGAAAGTTATATACAACAACAGAAAATATACAAGCGAATACTAAAGGCATTGTCAATTTGTGTGATATTGATTTTAGTATTGATTCAGTTTGGACCAGCATACGCGCTCACACTTACAATCCCAGGACAAGAAATCACAGGTGGGCTTTATAGCACGATAGTAAATTCAGTAGGATATGGAGCAATGCCATTATTTGTGCATTCGTTTGAACCAAGAATTTATGATAACGAACAAAAAGTATTGCCAAAACTTGAAAGGTACTGCGCACTAAGTGCGGATAGCACAGTATGCACACGAGTTCAGAATTGGAATGATACAATAAATGACCCAGTTAAGTATTATGAACAAAGTCTTTGCGCAAGAAGCTTGTGGCCATATACAGATAAAACACCAAGTATTGGTATGCAGGTGGCCATAGGATACAGATGTTCATTTGTTTCAGATTATTGGCTAGACTCCATGCAATGGATAGATGAAAACGTGCCACAAGACCAACCGGGTTCAAGAGTGACTTCGTGGTGGGATTATGGACATTGGATTAATTTCTTTGGACAGACGGATACAGTTCTTAGAAATGAACATGGATCTACAGAAATGATTGGAAGAACTGCGACCGCACTACTGCACCAAGATGTTGAATTTTTGAGAAACACTATGAAAGAATATGATTCAAAATATTTACTTGTAGATATTGAGATACTTGGAGCAGGATATGATAAATACAATATGGAACTTGGAGGGAAGTATAGCGCACTAAACTATCTTGGTTGTGCTTGGATGAACCAGACTACAGTTGAAAAATGGCCAGGACAATCAGAATGCGAAAACAATCATTTGTGGGAAACAGTTTATGTTCCACAACAACAAGACACAGGAGGACAACCTTGCACTATATCTACAACACGTGGACTTGGAGGAATTATAGGGTATAGGATGTACCGCCAAGCAGACGGAAACAGCAACCCACAGGCACAATATTGCTTTACTCAAGAATACGAGAATGGAGAAGCAGTCATAAGAGCATACAATCTTGACAAAAAAGATGAAAATGGAGATTTGATAGTGGTTGATGCAACTTGGATAGGATATAGTGATGAGGGCGGAATTGTGCTTACTGCATACTATGATGACCCAACTCAAAGTGATAGTGCGTTTTATGAATCAAATATTTATAGCGCATTTTTTTTAGATGAGCTTGAAGGATTTGACTTAGTTTATTCAACGCCACAAATCAGAATATTTAAGATGAAAGACGAATATTGGAATTGATGTGGAGGTAAACAGATGAAAATTAAACTTACCCCACAAATTTCATACATCGCAGGCATCACGAAATATTTGGGAGTTAGAGATGGAATAGGAATACGTGGAACAGATGCACAAATTCAAGCATTTGCAAAGGCAGCCATGGAAGCAAAGTTTGCAACTGCAGATAAATTGATTGCAAAAGAAAAAATGATTAGATTTTTTCACAGCGCATATAGAACATATATTGAACAGATAAAGACAGAAGCAGTGGATAGATTCAAACACCACAACGATTATGCAGCTGCATATTTAGCAGGGATATTTGATGCAGTAGGTGCCATAGATGACAAACGAGTTTTTCTAAAAAGATGCGATTTTAAAGATGACGCTATTTTTGAAAATTTAGGATTTGGAATAAGAAAGGAAAGAGGGGCGCTTTTGATTGGACACGCAGATCAGTTTCTTAAATTTGTTAGCCAGTTTAGAAAAGTAGATGATAATGAAATTCAAATCTCAAGAAGAGAATAAATAGTTTATACAAAAAAATATGAGTAGTTTGTTAAAGTAAACTAAAGTTCTAGCTAAATTAGGTTTAATAGGCAGATACGCGCGTTTGATTAGAATAAAACAAAACACGTTGGAAGATTGTTTGAAATGACATAGCGATAAACAAGTTAGAATTATACATTAGGACGAAGTTTTTTTGCAAAAGAAGTTATTTGGTTGTCAAAACAAAGAAGAGGTTCATGCTTTACAAATGCTAAATAGGCTACTTGATAATCTACAAGGCTCATTTTTATTTCGTATTTTTTTACTAAATCAAATATATCAAACCATTCGCACTCATCTATAAAGTATAAGTCAAAACGACTATTTGTTAGAATTTGCTCGGACATACTAAATTTTGCGGTTAATTGCGCAACGAGATAATATGGGGATAGACATATAGACCCCCAACGCATGTAAAAAGCGCGTGCGCTAAATTTACATTTCGACTGGATAAACCAAATGCGGGCGGATGCTAAACTTTAGTAAACACGTTAATTATATTGACCTAATATCACTTTGTGATAGTTAATTGCCCGTTTTTTGCAAGCGTGAAAACTATTTCACCTTTTTGCGAGTCTGAGGATGCATTTGCATCTTTTATTTGATAATCAACAACCGCGTTTCGCAAAGATACTAAATCTCCAGTCTTTATCCCTTGCGCACGGGTTGGAGATATGTATAGTGGAATTGAATGTTTCCCATCAGATAATAAAAGCCTAGACAACTCAATCAGTTTGGTTTTTCCCTTTGGAATATTGATTAATTTGTGTTCTAAGACCTCAAGTGGCAATGTAGAGATTTTACTCATTCCCGGTTTTAGCCCTGCAAGAGATTCTATACCTTCTTCTCTTGCACGAGTTATGGCTAATTTAAACGCCAATTCTATAGATCGCTTGCAATCACTTATAAGGCGTAATTTTTCTTTTTTAACGTCAGACGCTTTTATTCCAGGAGTAAGCGCAATTGCATAGGCCCATTTGTAAAAATCAAGATAAGTTGAAGGTAAATAATCTTGAGTGTGTTCGACGCTGGTAGCTACTTCGCCATCTCCCATTATAGGGATTGATGAGATGGGAGAATAGACCCTTGAATGTAAATGCTCAGGTAACGGGAAATTTACTGAATCGTCAAGCTGAGATTGAGTCGGATGAAAAGATGAAGATACCCGTTTTTGATGTATTTCGCGCGGGTTTTGCATACGTATTGGAACACCCACAGATTTTTCTGCATTTTCTATAATTGATTTTTTTGTATGCACATAGTCTATAGAATCAAGCGCATCATGATTACTTGATTGTTGATTAGACACCAAGACGTTTGTTTGTTCAACATTCGCACAGGAATCTTTATACGAAGATGGTGTTTGCTGTGCAGAAAAGAGTTTTTCCAAAGAAGGAAGAAGTTTCTCTTTGGCAAAATTATTTTTTGAAAAAAGTTTTTCAAGGGAAGGTAAAAGGCGTTGTTTTGCACTTGCTATCTCCTGTGGACTTTCAGGTACATCTTCTCGCGCCTCACTGAAGAATTTTTCTAAAGAAGTAAACGCTTCTGCGTCGGCTTGTTTGTATGTGCCTAGTGACTCTTTTGCAAGAGTTGAAATTTGTTCATCTTTATCAGAGGATAGTTCTAAAAGAGCTAAAAGTGCGCGTGGGTCTTGAGAATGTTTTGATAGATCCTGAACTACAGAGCGCCTTATAGACGGATTTTCATCAAAGGTTAGAGAGACAAGGCGATCTATATCGTCCATGGAATCTTCTGAGATTAATTTGTGTTGATTTGGATTTGAATCAAAAGATGATTTCTTTCTTGGCGGATTCATGATTCAATTATGCACATAATCTATAAAAGCAAATTGGACGACCGTTGTGGCCACGGAGTTAACATAAACATGAAGAGAATCACAGATAGGCGTTAAAAACAACTCAGATTTAAGAATTTAAAATTTGTGAAATATAACTGGCGCAATAAAGTATTGGCTTCATTTGCATTTAGATAGTGTAATTCGCCAAGAAGAGGGATTCGGACTTCAATACAGAACTCATGACGCGTGGATTTTGGAGGAAACACGTTCCCATTTGATGCATGAAGGATAACTTCTTCGTGTTTAAAGGGCCTTCGCATAAGAATTGTTGATGCGCCAGGACATGAAAAACATTTATCGTCAGGCACATAATTAGATATTGCACCGTTTGAATCTAACAATGAGATTATTGAAGCTTGACTTTCAACTAATTGAGATAGCCCGATATTTTTGAAAGAGGAATTGCAATGTAATGCATAACAAGTTGATTTATCAGAAGAATTTTTGAAATCTGCAGATAAAACCAAAAATGAAGCTTGGTTAGAATCCAGCATTTTGCGCCCAGAGTCTAAAGTACATTCTGAATGTGCAACTGGACACATAGATAAGATTTCGCGAGGTTTAAGCTTGGAAACAGGATACCAAGCGCGTATCGGCAAAGTTGAATAATCATGATTGAATACGCAACAGGATTTTACACCAAAATCGTCAGCTAATAGTTTAGTAAGGTGATGAGCGTCTATTATCATATATTTCTTGTTTTTCAAAGAAGTTGCTTGCACAATACGAGTTACAAAACCACGATCTGAATATGTTTTATTCATTTTTTGCACGTGATCAGGAATCGTTGCCTCATGTGAGATTAAGCTATGTATTGGAACAAAAAAAATTCGTTTTAGCGCATCATTCATATTGTACATCCAATGTTTGCCTCTAGGATTTAATACACGCACAGTGAGTTTATCAGGAGCGCCATTGACAAAATTACTAAGATTGGTACGAAGCATAGATGCGCACAAAGTAAACACCATTTCAATTTAGTTATGTGTTAGATAGTAGTATATCAGTATAGTATTATTAATGTGATTGAAACCTGCTTGAGTTGATATCAATTGGCTTCTTTTGATGTTATCGCTATTTTGCGCGGTTGAGTTTCAGACGTGAAATAAATTTTAGATAGATAAAAATGAAAAAATGCGCGGTTTTTTGTTGAGTAGGATTTTGCGTGGCAAAAATGATAGACACACAAAATAGAAACATACAGGGTAGAACTATGCAAAATAAAATGAGTGTAATAAATGGACTTGGAGGGATTTGAACCCTCGACCTCCTGCTTGCAAAGCAGGCGCGCTACCGCTGCGCTACAAGCCCACGGCTGTAGGTTTATAGAGTATGTATAATTGTGAGTATTTATAACGGCTACTATTGCACAGAAAACATGAGCGAATAAATTATTATTTACAAGTGCCTAAAAATAATGATGCGAGATTACCAAGGGTTTGAAAATAGAGCAAAAGAATGCAAAAAAGCCGTGCTTGAAATGAGAGACCCACTGATTATCAACCATTATGATTGTGATGGGTTGAGCGCAGGTGCAATTGCAATTAAATTTTTAGAGGACAATGAAATATCGCACAGAATAAAGACCATACGTAAACTAGATGACATAATAATTGAAGAGCTAAAAAATGAGAAAGAAATAATATTTTGTGACTTGGGGGGAGCTCACCCAAAAGTAGATTCTCTAGATGCAAATGTCGTGATATTTGACCATCACCAAACCGCAGGTACGCAAAAATTACAGCTTAACCCGCATAATTTTGGATTTGATGGTTCTACTGAAATGTCCGGCTCAACCTGCACATATTGGGCATTACAAAAATTACCAGAAGTTGCAATTGTAGGCGCAGTTGGAGATATGCAACATCCATTTATTGGATTAAACTTAGAGCTTGCAAAAAAGCTTGAGGAACAATCAATTCTTAAAATTGAGTTTGGACTGAAAATGTATGGACGCATGTCAAGACCATTAGTGCAATTTCTTGCATATGCAGATGAACCATATCTTCCAGGACTTTGTGGGGATGAAGCTCGTTGTGCAATGTTTTTGGAAGCAAACAAAATATACAAGAACAAAGATAATTGGCCTACATATACACAATTAAGTGATACTCAAAAAAAGAGATTGATAGGCGCGATTGCAACATACTTGGCAGAAAATTATGGAGGAAAATATAATGCCCAAAATTTAGTTGGAGAAATATACTCGTTTCCTCGTTTTTTAGATAAACCAGAGCTTTATGATGCGGGAGAATTTTCAACTATGCTCAATGCGTGTGGCAGACATGGGCAAGAACAAATTGGAATTGACGTGTGTTTGCAAAAACAAGGAGCATTGCAAAAGGGGAGAGAACTTCTATTAGCGCACAAAAAAGCATTGCGAGAAGGAGTTGAATACGCATATAGAAATACAAGAGATTTTGGACCACTACTTATTTTAGATGGCAGAGGAGCGATTGATGATGGCATAATTGGAGTTGTTGCAGGAATGATGTATGGCGGGGCAAGAAAAAAAGCCATAATTGGATTGTCAAATGATGAGAGAGAGAATATCAAGATATCTGCAAGAGGAACAAAAACGTTAGTAGATAGAGGACTTAATCTGGGGCTTGCGTTGAAAGAAGCGTGCGCACAGGTTGAGGGACAGGGAGGCGGGCATCACATCGCGGCCGGAGCGACTATACCTCAGCATAAACTTGATGATTTTTTGAAGATATTCGTAGAAATCATTCAAAAACAGATCGTGGCTGAAGACAAACAGGATTAGTATCTTAATTTTATAAAAAAACCAATGCCAATTAACGCCAATACAAAAATAGGTAAATGCGACCAAACATTTAGATCGTTTGAATAGTTAGTAAAAATACTTTTTGAGCCTCTTAAAAAATCATTTGAGAGGATTTTGGCTTGAGTTTTGTTTGATTCGTATTGAAAAAGATATTTGGAGTTTGAAAATGAAGAAAATGAGTTATTTTCAGTTGTGAAGTCATTTACATTTTCACCTGAGATTATGCGCACATTTTTGTCAAGTGAAATTGAGCTTATGTCTCGCACGCGTAAGGTGTAATTTTCAGAATGCTCACGATTGAAATCGTCAAGTAGAATTAAAGAAACGTTCAGAAGACCTAATCCTAAAGGACCATGATAAAACGTGTAGTACGAATAAACATAATTTTCGCTAAAAAAAGAAGATGTAGGTTCAAACCCAAAAGATGAATTTGAAAATACAGTTGCATTGTAGTTTGAAATAGAGCGCGTGTTTGAAAAAGTTTTATTTACCCATGAATATTTGGATGAATCGTTTGGAATAATATTTTGTTTTACTATGTTTTGAAAATTTAATTCATCAGTAGATATACCGTAATCTGCAAAAACACTAAGCGCAAGAGTAGCGTCATCCGAATTCAACTTGATTTTTTGAGCTTGTAGATTTGAAAAACTCAAAAATTTTATCTGTTCAGATATTGAGGTCTGCTCTAAATCAGCAGGAGACAAAATAAGAAAATAAGGAGAAGAGTATTCAAGCTCATATGTTTTTGAATATTTGATGGGGTGAGAATACGATTGTAAAAAATGACGAGAGTATTTTACACATACAGTAGATTTTCCACTTGAAACAAGACGATAATAATTATGAGTTACGGAATAACCCACCAGAGTCAGACCTTCAAAATCAAAATTTAATTTTGCAAGCACAGAAGAACTGTTTTGAACTTGAATTTGAGATTTATTGAGGTTTCTTAAATTCAGATTAAGAAGATTTGACGTATTAGAATCAAATTGGATTGAATCAGAAAAATTATTTGAACTATATTGAAGAGTCCCGGATAACTTTGGAGCAGAAATTTGAGTAAAAATAAATTGGTCGGGTGCACACCCGCCAAGATTTGCGCTAAAACTTGCAGAGGGAGGGGCATCGGTACCCCAAACCCATATGAGACGGTTTGATTCGTTTGCACTGATTCTCAAATCTACAGAAGGAGAGAGTGTAAAATAAAAAAATGCACTTGGAATTGGATTTTTATAGTCTGGGCTAGAAGTAGTTGCAAATGATGGTCGCATAAATATAAATGAACTATTTTGAATAATTTGCATGTTGTGATCAAAAACTTTTTGATGGGGGACTAATGAGAAAATATCAGAGATATTTGAGACGGATAGATTTGCAGATTGAAGATATGGTAATTGAGAAGAATTGGCAGATAGAACATTTGACTGAACAAATAACGAAATAAGAAAAACTAGAGAAATAAACAATATAGAAAAAGATTTACAGTATAAGCTCATGAGCCTCAAACACCCGCTCGCAAAAATGACAGCGAAGTTTCTTGTTTTCAGTAGTGAATTTTGATATTAATTTATTATTAAAACTGATACAATTTGGATTTGGACAAAGTGCAATGGCATGTATTTCTTTTGGAAGTTGCACATTTTCTTTAGATATGATTTTTGAATTTTTGATTATATTTACAGTTGCATTTGGACAGATAAGTGAAATTTTGTTTGCTTCAGATGAATCTATCAAATGCCCGGCTATTTTTAAAATGTCTTTTCTACCCATTTTTTTTGAAGGCACGTTCATTAAAGCAACTATTTTGGAGTTATGCACAGAACCGTTTGAATTTTTTTGAGACAAGCCAAGAATTTCTAAAACACGCAAAGATGAAAATACTTCAAGTCTATCTATGACTGACCCTTCAGTTATTTTTTCAACTAATAGACCCATCAACATCACCTAGTAAGACAATCATGAAGTATTGCCATTCTTACTGGAACACCATTTCTTGCTTGTTCAAAATAATGAGCATGAGAGGATGAATCTATTTCGGCAGGAATCTCGTCGATTTTTGGTAGGGGATGAAGAAGTATCATATCTTTTTTTACATTTTTGAGTAAAGATGCACAAATTCTAAATTGAGATTGCAGTTTTTTTGCTAAATATGGATCTTCAAACCGTTCAGTATGTATACGCCCGACATAAACTACATCCGAATCTTTGATGTTAATTTCGTTTGATTGAATTATTTTTGCCCCAAAATTATCTTTAGATTCACAGATAACACTTGAATCCATTTCAAGTCCTTTTGGAGATATTAAATTTACATTTGCTCCAAACATACTAAGCGCATAAAGCAAGGAGCGCATTGTACGAGCGTGTTTTAGATCCCCAAGTAAAGTTACGTTCAACCCATCAATTTTTCCTTTTGATTTTTCAATTGTATATAAATCAATTAGGGTTTGAGATGGGTGTTGATTTTTACCATCACCTGCATTGACCACTGCAATTTTGCAAATATCGCCTGCAAGACGTGCAACACCTTCTTGCGGATGACGAATTGCGATAATATCAGAATATGAGCTCACGATTTTTATAGTATCAACCACAGATTCTCCTTTTTTAGAGGAAGACGCCTCATGAACATATTGTATAGTTGACATCCCAAGCCGTTGAGCTGCAGACTGGAAAGAAAGATTGGTTCTTGTTGAAGCTTCAAAAAATAGTGTTGATGCAATTTTTCCCTTGTGTAGATTATAGCTTGATTTGAGATTTTTTTGCATGTCCTTTGCCAAAGATAAATACCGAGTTACATCGGATTTTGTTAAGTCTCTAAACGAGATTAAATTGTGCATTAAACTCCCATAGAGAATAATGAACGCAAGGATAAAAAGAGTACGCATTTGAAAAAAAATACAAAAAACAACACATAGATTGAAGGTTATCAAAAACGAGTTGCATAAAAATATTTGGGCCCGGAGGGATTTATTCGTAAAATCATCTAAGAGATGAGATACATTGAACCCCCGACCTACAGCTTTCTTAGAGCGAGTTTGCACAATTGCAAATGCCTCGTATAAGACTGCCGCTCTAACCGAGCTGAGCTACGGGCCCATATATAATTGTAAATTCATATTTTTAAATTAAAGCGCGCAAGAGAAAAAAGACTTAGAAACAAAAAAATGAACTAAAAAGAGTTTGGAAAAATGAAGTGTGGACAAGTTGAACCTATTCGCGTGATAGTGAATAGACGAATAGATACATTACTAAAAAAAGCAGTTGAAGTAGTGGACACACGACAGCAGGATGCAAGAGAGTATGTGAAACTTGCAAAAAAACTTAGTATGCGCCACAGAATCCCTATGGGAAAAAATAGAAAAAAATTATTTTGCAAAGTGTGCGAAAACGCTTGGAAACAGAACTATAACTTGCAGATCGTAAATGAAGAAAAGTGGGAAATTTACAAGTGCACATGTGGAGCGACAAGAAAATTTCATATTTGATTAGAAGATGATTGTGCGTGGATTAGAGAGTGGCTTTTAAAAAATCGTGTTGTTTTGAGTCGTGAGCGGTTCTGAGATTACGCGCTAACTTGAGGTTATGTGTGGTTCTGAGATTAATTAAATTCATAAACTTTGTCAAATTGAAAAGATTGAGTGAATTTATGGATACTTCTTTCATTGATGCTATTTTGTATGATCCAAAAAAAATCAAAGTAGTGCAGATTGCACCTGCGGTTAGAGTTTCTATAGGAGAACCGTTTGGATGTGAGCCTGGAACAGTGCTTACCCCCCAACTTATTTGCGCATTGCGTAGAATTGGATTTGATTACATATTTGATACAAATTTTGGAGCAGATGTTGTTGTGATGGAAGAAAATGAGGAGTTGGAAGCTAGAGCTATTCGTGGCACTGGCCCGCTCCCACTACTTAACTCGTGTTGCCCGGGATTTGCGATGTATCTTGAGCGCAATTTCTTAGACCTTTATGTGAATAACATGGCTACCACTAAAAGTCCTATGGAAGTGATGGGTACACTCATAAAAACATATTTTGCACAAAAACAAAACATAGACCCAAAAGATATTTACTCGGTTGCCCTGATGCCATGCATGATGAAAAAATTGGAAGCAAAAAAAGACGAACACGCAATTTTAGAGAATATGATGGCAGTAGATGCAGTTATTACCACAAGTGAAATGGCAGAGTTTTTTAAGCAGAAAAAAATAGATCTGCCAAATTGTGAGAAGGGAGAATTTGATAAACTCATGGGAGAGTCTTCCTCATCTGCACGCATTTTTGGAACTACAGGAGGAGTTAGTGAAGCGACGTTGAGATATCACGCTAAATTACATAATAAAACGATTAGCGAACCGACGATTCGCACGTTGCGCGGATTTGAAAATACACGAGAACTCGTATTTGAGATTGCAGGTAAACCGATCAAGATATTAGTTGTCCATGGAGTGACAAATGCAGAACCGATACTTAAAGATCCAAAATTATATAAGCAATATCATTTTATTGAAGTGATGGCATGCACCGGGGGATGTATTGGCGGATCTGGACAGCCAAAAACTACTCCCGAAATAGTGAAAAAACGCCGTGAGGGGTTATATTCGCTCATGGACCCTAAAGTACGCGAGCAATCGGCTCAAAACCAATCTGTTCAGACACTTTATTTGCAATTTTTAGGTGAAGTTGGCTCACAAAAAGCACATGAATTGTTACATGTTTATCGCACTAAAGAAAAAACACAAAAAGAGAATTAAACACATTAATTGAGTATAGTGCAAAACAAGAATGACAAAACAAGTTAAGATTACAACTGCGAGTTGTAAATCAGACCATCCATATGTTTATAAATTCCAAAACACCAACAGTAACGTGGACTTTTTTGTAAACCGCATATAAAACGCGGACCCTGCAAACAAACTTTGCCGTCCCTGTGTCGGCTATTTTGAGTTTGAGGGAAAAAGTTTGAAAGGAGGTCAGTAGATGGTTAATGCATATGACATAGATGCTCTCAAGCTTGTTTACGCAACTGCGACAAAACTTGAGCAAATGCAAATTAAGGCACCCGAATGGGTAGGGAAAGTAAAATCTGGTTCACATAGACAGAGATTACCCCAAGACGATAATTTTTGGTATGTTAGATGTGCGTCTATATTGAGAAAGGCATACGCACAGCCAGGGATCGGAGTCTCAAAACTTAGAACCCATTATGGTGGCAGAAAAATAAGAGGAGTTTGCCCAGAAAAACACAGAAAATCTGGAGGAAACATGATACGCAAAGCGATGCAGGAGCTTGAACGTGCTGGTCTTATGAAAAAAGGAAAAACTGGACGAGAGCTCACGTCAAAAGGGCGTGCGCTAATAGATGCTGTAGCTAAACAGATTGACACAGCTAAAGAATAAGGTGTGAACAAGTGGCGGATGAACAAGCTGAACAGACACAAACAAACGCACAGGAGCAAAATAAAAAAGCACAACAGGAGATTATGATCAGACGTATGCTCGTGCAAGTTTTACAACCACAGGCATATGAAAGATTGATGATGATTAAAGCTCAAAACACACAAACATACCAGATAGTAGTTCAAACAATTGTTTCACTTGCACAGCGAGGTAGGATTCAAGATAAAATAGATGAACAACAATTACGAGATATGATTATGAGGATATACGCCCAAAAACCACAAACAAAAATTGAGTTTAGAAGAAAAGGAGAATGAGGAGGTAACACGTATGTATCATCCAGGTAAAGTTGTTGAAATTTTAAGAAAAACAGATAAAGAAGTGATAAGTGCAGATGAAAGTGTGCAAGCAGTTCTTGAAATGTGGGATGAAAATATACTTACACTCATAGTCAACTCAAAAATTGAATCTAAGCTCAAAAATGCACAAATAGTTCTTGTAGATTATCGCCCAGACGAAAAACATAACCCACCAGTACCGAAACATGAGATAGTGAAAATTATTGGCGCAAAAAAAGGCGAAAGTGTTTGGAATATATATAAGGAAATGTATGAAAAACGAAACAGAAAGGCAAGTGCAGTGCACAAACAACCTGCACAGAGTTATATTGGATAAAAGGTGTTTATATGAGCAAAAAAACTCAGAAAAAAAAAGCTATGCTTGGAAAGAAAAACAAGCAGAATAAAAGGATACCGTTGTTTGTTGTTGCCAAAACAAAAAGAAAAGTAACGGCTAACAATAAGACCAGACAGTGGCGCACAAAAAAACTTAAGATTAAGGAGTGATGAACATGGTTGAAACCGAAAAAAAGGTTGAGCGAATTTACATAGTAAATTTGAAAGATGCTTACGAACATACCCGAAAAAAACGAGCCATACGAGCAATAAAACTGTTAAGAGAGTTTGTAGCAAAACACATGAAAGCAGAGTTAGAGACAGTAAAGATTAGCGAAACAGTGAATTCGTATGTATGGAGAGACTCTATAGAAAAACCCCCAAGAAAAATAAAAATCAAGGTAGTGAAACAAAAAGGCGGGGTTGAGGTAAGCATGCATGATGAGGAACAAACAACTGCACTCAAAGAACAAAAGAAAAAACAAAAAGAACAAAAAAAACAGACCAAACAAAAAAAAGCACCAAAACAAGATGCAAAAACTCAGAATAAGCCAACCCCAACAGAAACTAAAACACCAGAAGTAAAAGAGAATAAAAAAGTTGAGAAAAAAGATTTGCCAGAACAATCAAAAAAATAGAACTTAAAGAATATTAAAACCAAGAGATGAACAAAAATATGGGAATTGTAAAAACAAGTTTTGAAGGCAATTCGTTCGTGGGGCTTTTTGCAAGAGCTAGCGATGAGTATGTGATTATACCCTCGGCTTCACCATCAAAATTTGAACTGGCAGCAAATCAAATATCTCAAAAAGTGATAAAGACATCAGTTGCATCTTCACCATATATTGGACTTTACTGTGTTGCGAACAAACGTGCAGTATTGATGGCGCCATTTTGCACGCAAACAGAAATTGAAAAAATCACACAACAAGAAATAGAAGTTGAGATTTTTGAAAACTCTAAATTTTGTGCAATTGCAAATAACATAGCATGCAATGATAAAATCGCTATAGTTAATGAACAACTTGCAAAAATTGATATTAAAAAAATTGAAGACGCTTTGCAAGTTGAAGCAATTCCAATGAAAATAAATCAGTACTATACAGTGGGGATGATGATAAGCTTAACAAACAGAGGATTTTTGGTGCATAATAGGATTGAGGAAGAACAGATGCGCCGGATAGAACAGATTACACAGTTAAAAGGAATTAATGCCACAATTAATTCTGGAACCCCGATAGTCGGATTAGGCATAGTTGCAAATTCAAAGGGGGCGCTTGTTGGAGAGGCCACTACTGGATTTGAAACTGCGAGAATAGAACAAGGACTTGAACTTATAGAATAAAAATAAAGGTGTATAGCATGAAGTATTATGTTGAAGGAAAAATGAAAGTAGGTACAATAACACAAAAATTTGTAAAAGAGATAGATGCGATAAGCGAGAAACGTGCAAAAGAAATAATACTTACAAAACTTGGAAGCGACCATAAGTTAAAAAGGACACAGATCGAGATTACAAAAGTGGAGGTTGCCAAATGAACGATGAAGAAGAACTCAACAAACTTGCGATGAGAGCACAGATCCTCAATCGCGAAGCACAGACTATGCAAAATCAAATTGATATGATGCAGACTGCGGTTGCAAATTTGGACGCCACAATTGACACGTTAAAAAATTTAAAAAAAGCACAAAAAGACACGATAGTCCCAATAGGTTCTGGGGCATACATCACATGTAATGAAGTGGACACTCAGAACGTACTTGTTGCAGTGGGCGCAGGATTTATAGTAAAAAAAACTGCAAGTGAAGCAGTTGATATATTTGAAACAAAAAGAAAAGATGCTACGGATTCACTTGAAAAAGCACAGAAAGCATTTTTACAATTAAACCAGAATTTACAAGACATGAATGCCCGCGCAACTATGATAAGCGCGAGGATGGAAGAAAATGTTCGGGCTACTCAAGAATAAGATTGCAGGATTTGTTTCAAAATTGACTGCAAAAAAAGAACAAACTGAGCCGAAGGCAGAAGAAATAAAGCAAGAACACGGCAAGCAGACAGAGAATGCGGATGAGAAGTTAAAGACAAATGAAATAGAAGCGGATATAGTTTCCGAAGAAATACAGGCTACCCAAAAAATAGAGAATGCAGATTCAGTGACGAACACAGAGAAAATACTTAAAGAAGATACTCGAACAAAACAAACTGCTTGGCAAAAGGAAGAAAAAATAGATGCCTCAAAAATGGCAGATGAATCAAAAGAAAAATCACGACAAATAAAAAAGACACAAAACAAAGAATTTGATGCACAAGAATCAGAAAATCTGCAAAAGTTGAATGAAGAAAAAGTATCGATTGAAAACGTTCATATAAAATTAGAAAACGACAAGATAGAAAAAGACAACAGTGCACGATTGCAAAAAACAGATGACGAGATTGAGAGAAAAAAACAGGACAGCACTAAAAAACAAGTAATAATTGAAGCAGAAATAAAACCAGAAGAAATTGAAATAGTACAATCGGAAGAACAACTCGTTGATAAAGAACACCAAGAGAATAAAGAACAGCTAAAAAAAATAGAAAACTCAAAACAGCAAAAAAAAGACAAACCAGAGGAAATCAAAACTAAATCTATATTTGAAAAAGCGTTTGGGTTTATATCAAAAAAAGAAAAAACACCGGCGTTTGAAAATGTTGAGCAGAGTAAAAAGAAGAAACAGATACAAGAGGTTGAACTTGAAGTTAAAGTATCTGACGTTGACGATGGGCATATTGAGAGATTAGAAAAAAGGGCAACTGCAACAAAAAAACAGACAGACGCAAAG
Source organism: Microcaldota archaeon (assembly GCA_964532715.1). Taxonomy (GTDB): domain Archaea; phylum Micrarchaeota; class Micrarchaeia; order Anstonellales; family Anstonellaceae; genus 1-14-0-10-45-29. The sequence goes on from CAZHIX010000016.1 coordinate 19,699, forward strand.
ATAGGAGTTGCAAAAAGCGTAGCAAGCATATTTGGTGCAAAAATTGAACTTGAGAAAAAAGATGTAGCCGAACTTTTAGATGAGTTTGAATTATCGCTTATTGAATCAGATGTTGGCCTTGAAGTTTCTGCGCACATAAAAACAATGCTTGAACAAAGATTAGTTGGTATGAAAGTTGAGAAAACAAAGATGAAAGAACAGATTAATGAAACTATAAAACAAGTTCTTGTGGAAGTTATGACAACTCAGCAAGAACCACGTGAGTTTTTAGATTTGATTAATGAAGCGAAAAAACCAGTAAAAATTTTGTTTGTTGGACCCAATGGCGCAGGAAAAACCACTACAATTGCAAAAATTGCAAAGATGCTTTTAAATGAGAATAAAACAGTATGCGTTGGAGCTTGTGATACGTTTAGAGCAGCTGCTATTGAACAGCTTAGCGAACATGCGCAACGACTTGGAATTGATATAATAAAGAGTAAATATGGAGCAGACCCGGCATCAGTTGCGTTTGATGCGATAAAACATGCTAAGGCAAAAAATATAGATATAGTACTTATTGATTCGGCAGGAAGACAGGACACAAACACAAACCTTATTGATGAAATGAAAAAAATTGTTAGAATATCACAGCCAGATATGAAAATATATATAGGTGAAAGCATTGGAGGCAGTGCACTCGTTGAACAAGTAAGCTCATTTCATGAGGCAATAAATATAGATGGGGCAATTCTTACAAAACTTGATTGTGACGCAAAAGGCGGTACGGCAATTTCACTTACATATTGCACTAGGGTACCTATACTATTTTTAGGAGTTGGACAAAAATACGAAGACCTAAAGAAATTTGATGCATATGCGATTGCAAATGCAATTTTATCATAGAACACACTTAAGCAACTAAAAGACGTTTTTGAGTAAGAACTGGATAGCGATAGCAAAATAAATCCAACAGATTTTTTAATATAGCAAAAATGAATTAAGTATGCAAGAGAGCCAGATAGAGTTAGAAATCAATAACGAGTTTGTTGATTCACCACCTATGAACCCAGATATTGGGGGATTGGAGATATTTACTATAAAACACGTAAAAAATCCAATGTATGATGGTTTACAAGTTGATAATGAATTAGTTAGAGCACTTTTTATTTCGATGCAAAAAAAAATATCAAAACTTAGGATAAAAAATGAGCGGAAAATTATTGGAGCTCAAACAAGACCAGTGCAGAGTGCAGTAGTAAAATTAGACCAGTTTGGTAGAGTTGAGATGGTAGCAGAGTCACAACAAAGGTATGAGCTTATTGAACAGATTTCTGAGTTGATGGTAGGAGAGATGTATGAATCGTGCAATCAGAACATGACAAACGTGGTTGAAGCATTTGATTTGTTTTGGAGCTATATGAGTGCGATAGAATACAAAGCAGACGACTTGATGAGCACACTTTTGATTTGTTTACAAGAGTTCAAAATGCAAAAAGAACCGACGATAATATCAAATGAACCATGGGCAAGCCCACTTAGAAGTAGCATATTTGAAATAGAATTACAAAAACAAAAAATGACTAATGAAAACGAAGGTGGATTAAAACAAGCGGAGACTAAGATTGCAATAAAGATTGTATCTATACGAGAAATGCTTAGAATTTATTTTGAAAAATATCCTCAAAAATATAAAACGGCGATAGAAAAGGTAAGTGGAGTTGAGAATGTAGATGAAAAAAATATGCAAAAGATAATAGAGGAGCAGGTTTCACGATTAGGGATATGGGAATTTGCAGTTAGAATTTGGACAGACGTACATGGATTTGAAATGAACAGAGCGCTAGAATTAGGAATAATAGAACCAGTTTTTCATACAGACAAATGGATTTTGTGTCCAAGATGGAATAGGAATAACCCCACAGAAGGAGTAAAAGAGATATCTGAGTTGATTGCAAAACATTACAAAACAATTTAGTAGGTTGAAATTAGATATACAAGATACGCAAACACTAGCTCATTTGATTGAGTTATTTTAGTTTTTGCTTTTAGAAAAAACAGAAACGTCTATTTCAAATAGTGCAACAGGTTGTTCAATTGCAAAATTCTCAAGAACTTGCGGATGAACCTCACCGATTGTGCCCACTTGTTTTGAATCAACAACTATTCGCGCACAGCGACCGATAATGAATCCGTCGCACTCAGATTCCAAAAGTGAGAAGGAAACATTACACGCATCGCATATAGATTTGAGATGAGAATGAATTTGCCAAAAAGAAGATTTTGGATGAACAGATGCGACACATAAGTGCTCAGATTGAGTATTCGCATTAGATGCACAAGAAGTTAAAACTGGACCAATTTCATATAAATTTTGAGGCATGGGTTGAGATTTTGAATTTGAAAATATTTGTAATAGATTTGGATATAGAACTGGCCTTAATGTAGTAAAATCTAACGTAAGTGGATTTTGCACATGAATTGCACAACTCGTGTTTGCAAGTGCCTTTTCTAATACGCGTGAATCTGTAAGTATCCAGCTTGAAACTTCAAAATATCCAAGACCGATACATGAATCGTGAATTGCCTCAATAAAAACAGAATCGATAGAAGCAGAAGTATCAGATGTGAAATCACAAGATTTGAGAGAAAAATTATTATAACCGATGGAGATCGCGATATCCTCAGTTATATCTACAGGATGCAAAATATCTGTGCGAAACGCTGGGCTTAAGATTGTGTTTGATTTTAGATTATGCCCCATACGACTTAGATGAGTTTTTATTTGTGAAACGTTGAGATTAGTTCCAAGAATTTTATTTATGTCATTAATTTTTAGAGGAGTTTTTTGTGATTTGAAAAGCTCGCAACGCTTATTATTTACAAGAATTTCTCGCACGGTAGCACCACGATCTGCAAAACATGCACAAATGATATTTACAGCAGATAAAACGGAAGGGGCGTGGGTTCCAGTGCAATCTACAAAAATTTCTTTAGTTAGAGTAGTGACTTTTGTCAGCTCCCCATTGATTATGGGAGGAAAAGATAAAACTTGTTTTTTTGAATCAAATATTATAGGACAGACGTTACCGACTAGATGAGAATATTTTTTACCTTTTTCGTGTTGAGATAAAATTTGGGCACATGACAAGGATTCGCTTGATGCAAGAGGAGTAAAACTCGTGACATTTGCATCAGTAGTAGTATACAAAAATGGCGCAGATATGTGTTTAGTATCATGAAGACCTATTGCTAATTTTTTACGGTTTCTGCCAAGCGTATCGTGAAGTTTTTCTTGGAGTTGAATTATTGAGTCTAGCAATTGAGCACTCATATGTATATTTGATATAAGAGCACCTGCAAAAAAAGGTCTTATATCAGCTAGACTTGAGTCTATAGAGATATTTAGAGATGACTTTTTTGGCACATAATTATTACATTTTTTGTGCACATAAGAAAAACAAGAACGTGCAATGCCCTCAACGCACAACCAGTCTGGACGATTTGGGGTTATTTCAAGATGAAGGATATCACCTTGCAGGGTTTCTAGAGGGATACCTAGTGCAGTAAGTGTCGACTCAACT
>CAZHIX010000017.1:0-23148 GCA_964532715.1 Microcaldota archaeon
AGATTAAAGGGGGCTGAAATTCATCCACGCGCTAAAGCGCATGGATTTCTTTCAAACAAAGGCACATTAAACAAATAGATTTAAGCTACAGATGCGCCTAAAAACCCCCAAAAAATAAAACCACGTTTCCGAAAAGGATTGAAAAAATAAGACCGATTAGAATATGAGGAACGAACGGGGGGAGATGCTTATATACTGCAATTTTTTTTCCACTAATTTTTTTCATCCGAGTATACATCGCTTGGTCTACAAGACGAGAAAGTGAGTATTCTTTTACAAGTTTTTTATCCATTTTTTCAACCGCAATAATATCTTCTGGTTCAACTCCATGATAATCCACCCACTCGATCATAGTTGAATTTATAGCGTCTTTGAACAGAGTAAAATAAATTGAGAATACTGCAAGAGATGCGACAAGAATTAGATAAATAGGCGGGACTACACCTAAATTTGAAGATATGACACAAAACGTTGCAAACGCAAAAACAATTGCGATACATCCGAAAAGAGAATTGTTATCTATTTTTAATTTTGATTTTGCACTTGATAGCGCAACAGGGATAGAACGGATTAACATATAAACCATTAAAGATAGGCCAGAAACCAAGATTACATTTAACATGAATGGGATTTGCACAAGAAACGATTGAGACAAAAACGGGGAGATGTGAGGTTGAACTGGGAGTAATAAAGCAATTGATGCCATTATGTACACATCAGCGCCACCGATTTGCCCTGCCTTGTAAAGAAGATAAAACGCACCGAAAACAAACATTGCAGTCGCAATTGCATAAAAAGATAAAGTTGAATCAAATGCGATTAGATTTACAATAAATGCGATTGCCAAAAACGAATAAAGAAAAATTTCTGGGACGTTTTTATTGTTGAACAAATCAAAGTATGCGCCGACTGAAACCCCAAGTATTGCAACTATGATTCTTAATTGCTCTAAAGGCAATATCGTATAATCCCATAAAAATATATCCACGCAATACACCCAAAATAATAAAACCGCAATTAGTTTATAATCCAAACTAAACCGAGTCTTAGGTTTATATTACACGCGATTTGTTTTTGAGTTATGTTTTACGCAAGGTTTTTACAAAACTATCGTCCACGCCCATTACATCAAGTTGTGCACACGCACAACTGTCCCCCAATATAGAGCTTATTGAGGGAATCGTTCTACCATTATCACCATGTATTAATTCCTTTATGTAAGTGCCAGCTTGCGCCCAAATATCTAGGGTTAATGAGCCGTTTTCACATCCGACTAAAGAGATTGAGTGAACTGTGCGAATTCTTGCTAAATCTGCACGTCGTCTCAAAACACGAGTTGGGGTTAGTTGACGAATAGTTAGAGGAAGAGTTTTTGATATAATATCAAAATCAGATTCGCCAAGTTTTCTTTTTTCGCATGAAACAATTGCACGATAATGCTTATCAAAATGAGAGGTGCACATCGCTTCTATCCAAAATTGAGGACAATGAGTTAGCCCAATTACCTCAAGAGGAAAATTATTGGAGATTTGTGTTGCAAGCGCATTTAAATTGGCAGACCTCTTTTTAGGAGATTTTAATTCTATCACAAATGGACGGCCAGAACCTAGAGTCATTACATCTACATCTTCACGACCGCAGGCATGTAATTTTGCGTCGCTTGCACAAAAAGCTGGGGCAACCGCACTTTTGAGAGAATTCTCAATTGAGGGATAAACTTCTTTTTTGAAATCACATTTTTTGCAACCTCGCCCGTTGCACGCAGTGCATGGCCACGGATGCTGACAATATTGCCTGGACTTTTTTATATAATGACCAAATATACAAAGATTTGAACTTTGCACAGAACCGATTTGTTGCTTGAAATTTAAATTGAAAAAAATATCTGCAAATGCAGATTGAGGTTTTTTTATTTTTTCAAAAATATATTTAGAAGCATTTGAATTTATGATATTTTTTGTAGCCATACAATCTTCAATTGGAATTGCATCAAAGAAATCGTCTTCGGTTGCAAGAGTTTTTTTATCAAAAAGAGTTTGAACACTAAATGAGTTAAACTCAAAATCTTTTGAAGCAAGTATCGCTTGATCACATAAACGAGTAAGACTTTCACTTGCAACTTTTTCTATTGGATTTCTCATTAACATATATGAGGATTTGATTTTAAATAACACACGTGCATAAGCACATATGGCGTATCCGTTTATTGTGTTTGAAGGTATAGATGGTGCTGGAAAAGCAGTGCAGATAGAACATCTCAAGAATGTTGCAAGAAAAAAAAGACAGCGTGTGTTTGTGCATAAATTTCCTACTCAAAATGCAAAAAAAATTCACGAATATTTGAATGGAAACCAGAGCTTAAATGAGGATGAACTTTTTGAACAGTATTTGACAGATATAGAAAACGAACAACAAAACATCAAAACGCACGTTGGACTTGGATGGGTTATTTGTGATAGATATGCGATTTCAACAGTGGCGTATCAGTCAGTTAAACAGAACATGCAAAAACGAATTGACCAAATTGACGATGCGAAATTGATAAAACCAGATTTAGTAGTATGGCTTGATTTGCCAGTTGATATTGCAATAGCAAGAAAAACAAAACAGAAAAAACTAGACATACATGAATCAAATTTTGAATTTTTGCAAAAAGTTTTAGAGAATTACAAAAAACTTTATAGTGACAATTTTTTAGCAAAAGAATGGCTGAAAGTAAATGCTCAAAAAGAGCCACAGGAGATTGCAAAACAGATTTCATCGTTTATTTTTAAGCAACAGTAAAAAGGGTGCCTAAGAGGGCTTGAGGATAGAAGCCAAGAGCATGGGCCTGCTTTAATTTGACGCGAAAATACGACCGATTTGGTTTAAAAAGGGCAAAATACAATAATTTAACCTTGGGCTCCCATAGTCTAGCCCGGTCAAGGACGCTGCCCTTTCATTTAAGGAATAAAACATTAGAGTGTACATTATTTATTCTTTGAGTAGACAGGCGGTAGCGCGGGTTCAAATCCCGCTGGGAGCGCTTCATTTCATTTCGCACTCACCACGCTAAAATTTCTTTCAGAAATTTTGTCTCCCCAGTCGCTTGCGCGCCTGAGGATTCTCACTTGAGAGCGATTCGCTAACACTCATCGCTCACCGAACTGAAATTAATTTGCAAATTTGTCTTCTTAGCCTGCGTTTGGCAGTCTGAGAACCATCACGTGAAAACACGTGATTTTATTTTTACATAACACACTTAATTCTTAAGTTTTAATAGGTTAGAGAACAGGTGAAAACATGAAAGGCGAAAACGTAGCAAACGAAATGAAACTTAGTGAAACTGCAAAAGGATACGCATTGATGCTTGAAGAACAATCTATATTTGCACTTGAAAAAAACAAAGAAGAGATAGTCGCACAGGGACGAGCGGTAGTTAAACCATTGATTGAATTACTTGAGTACCAAGTAAAAAATAAAGAAGAAATTAATGCAAAAACGATGAGCGCGACGATTGAAGTGCTAGGTAAAATTGCAGATAAGACAGCAGTTAGTATCTTAAAGAACATATTGAATGACGAAATGCTTAATGAGAATTGTAGGTCAAGCGCCATAAATGCGTTAGGGGAGATAACCAAAAAGGCAAATGATCAAAAACTTGCACGGGAAGTTGTGAGTCTATTAGAGGGGGCAGGGGGCAGTAGAAAAATATCTACATACGCACAATACGCTATAGAAGAGATACGCAAAGTGTACCCAGATTTGAATAAACATAGTGCAGACGCCCCCCAGACCCAGCAAAAACAAATACTGCGCTAAAGCCACGACACAAGACTATTTAACATTAGGCGAGAATATAACTACGCGCAGTTTTGCGCTAAAATGGGGAGCATAATGTTTGTGTTTCAATTTGTGATTAAGACAAAAAAGGACGTACAGGCTGGATCGTTGGAGGAATTTTACAACGCAAAGGGCAGACACCCAAGATTAGTTCAAGATTTACACCGAATGCATATCACAAATACGGAGATGACCATATTGGAAAACTCATATAAACAAATTCGAAAAAATGGCGCACCCGTAGAAGATGCGATTGACTGGATAGCCCAGACAGTTGCAAACGATAAAAAAATATTTGACGTGATATGGTCAGCATTTGGAACGCATGACCATCAAGATTGCTTGCTTAGAAAATTTAGACTTAACGCTAAAGAAATAGTCGCACTGTTTGAAATTGATCAACAACTTAGTAGAAGTGGGTGGGAAGAAAACTCTAAAGAATATCAAAACGCACGCAAAGAACATACCCAGATGCGATACATATTTGAATCGATCAAACAGGCCAAACAGAACGTTGGAGGACAGGAATATTATCAAGCATACCCTTATGGCAATCATGCAGTATTTTATGAAATGGCACTTGACATACTTAATAGCGCATTGGGTCAAAAGATTGCACAACGACTTATTGAACAAATAATTAAAGAGTGAAGATAGATATGGATTTGGGAAAAGGTTTACGAGAAGCATTTGCAAAACTCACCAATACTGCACTTGTGGACGAACAAGCAGTAAAAGAGTTTTTACGCCAAATTCAAAGAGTGCTCATTGCAAGCGATGTTCCAGTTAAACTTGTTTTTGAATTATCAAAAAAAATTGAGAAAAAAGTTTTGAGTGAAGATATACCAAAAGGTTTGTCTTTGCGAGAACAAGTTGTGCGAGTAGTTTATGATGAGCTTACAGATTTGATGGGAGAAAAATATGAACCCAGTCTTGAAAAAAGAAAAGTGTTGCTAGTTGGGTTGTATGGGTCTGGGAAGACTACGACTGCCGGAAAACTTGGAGCATATTACAAAACACGAGGACTATCGGTTGCTCTCATAGGCGCAGATACAGACAGACCTGCAGCATATGAGCAACTTGAACAACTTGCAAAAAAATCAGGAGCCCGTTTTTTTGGGATAAAGACAGAAAAAGATGCGACAAAAATAATAGCCGAATTTAATAAAAATTCAAAAGAAGATTTAGTTATTGTAGATTGTGCAGGAAGATCCGCTTTTGATCAAGAACTTGTAGAACAACTCAAAGCGATAGATACGCGACTACAGCCAGATGAGAAAATTTTAGTAATGTCTGCAGACATCGGACAGATTGCCTCAAAACAAGCAAAACAATTTAATGAAGCGATAGGATTGAGTGGAGTTATACTTACAAAGATGGACGGATCTGGAAAGGGTGGAGGCGCATTAGCAGCGTGTAAAGAAGCGAACATAAAGATATTGTATATCGGAACCGGTGAAAAAATAGATGATTTGCGCCCATTTGATTCAAGAAAATTCGTAGGTGGGCTTTTAGGTTTTGCAGATTTTGAAACTTTGATAGATAAAATAAAAAGTGTAGCTAAAGATGAACAGTTAGACCAGCAAGATTTTGAAGAACTCAATCTTGAGACGTTTTACAAACAGATGAGAGCTGCAAAAAAGATGGGACCACTAGATTCAGTATTATCTATGATGGGAATAAAGGATTTGCCAAAAGAAGCACTTAAAACATCTGAAGAGAGACTTGCAAAGTTTGAGGCAATAATTTCTGCGATGACTAAAAAAGAAAGAAAAGAACCGCAATTGTTCAAAAAACAAAAAACAAGAATTTTGCGAGTTGCAAATGGTTCAGGAACAGATGAAAAAGACGTACGAGAACTTTTGAATCAATTTGAAAAACTCTCAGGGTTAGTTGGCGGAGTGAAAAAAAATAGAGGAATGCGAAAGAAGATGGAGAAATTCATGAGCTCAAAGAATTTAGATATGGATAAGATGAGTGGATTGATGGGCGGGGGGCATGGGCTCTAAAAATACACATGTACAATCGTTTAATCTCGCATTGAAGGAAACAGAATGACTTCTTTTATTGAGTTGGTATTTGCAAAAATCATTGCAAGTCTGTCTATACCGATACCCATACCTGCAGTGGGAGGCATGCCGTATTCCATTGCCTCCAAAAAATCTTCGTCTAGTGGATTTGATTCGTCATCTCCTTTTGCTAATGAAGAGGATTGAGCTAAAAGTTTTGAGCGCTGTTCGCGTGGGTCAGTTAATTCAGAATAACAGTTTGCACATTCATACCCCGCAATAAACAATTCAAAACGTTCTGCAAGCTTTGGATTGTCTCGTTTTTTCTTAGTTAGAGGACACATATAGTAGGGAAAATCAATTACAAATGTTGGGTTTTGTAGATGTGGAACGATAAAATGATCAAATAGTGCATCTACACATTTTGCAAGAGTTTTTTTTGAAGGTTTTACACCGATACGGACACAATCGCTAAACGCTTGGTTTTCGTCAGACCAATCAAGTATATCAATACCAGAGTCTGATTTTATTTTTTCATATAATGAAACGGTTTGAAATTTTGAAAAATCAAGTGTTTTGTCAAAATAAGTCAAAGTGTCGTTGTGGCCGAGACGAGATAAGATATGTAAGAATAGTTGTTGAGAAAACAACATATAATCAGTGTAATCTTTATATGCTTCATAAAATTCAACCTGAGTAAATTCGGGATTATGAGTTGAATCAATATCTTCATTCCTAAAGTCTTTTGAGAACTCGTAAACTTTTTCTACCCCACCAATTATCAAACGTTTTAAGTAAAGCTCATTTGATATACGTAAATAAAGTTGTTGATCGAGAGCGTTGTGTAGAGTAGTAAATGGTTTTGCAGCTGCACCACCATATACTTTTTGCAATATTGGTGTGTCCACTTCAAGATATCCGTGAGAGTTGAGAAATTCGCGTATAGAGTCAACGATGGCAGTGCGGGTTTTGAACATGTTGAGAATTTGTGGATTTGAAATTAAATCTAAATAGCGTTTTCTATATCGAGTTTCGGTATCTGCAAGACCTTTGAATTTATCTGGCAGAAATCTAAGCGATTTTGAGAGTATAACCACATTTGAAGCGTTTAGAGAAATTTCTCCTTTTTGGGTTTTTATTACAGTACCAGTTACCCCGATAATATCACCCAAATCAAAAGATTTGAAAAAATCAAATTGAATTGGATCTAATGAATCGGCACGCACCATTACTTGTATCTTTCCATGAAAATCTTGAAGGGTGCAAAATGAAAGTTTGCCAAAATCACGTTTTTGAATTATTCTCCCTGCGATGGATTGTGAACTGTTCTCAAGTTCGCCGAAATTGTTATGTAAATCAGAGGAATATTTTGTGCGTTTGAAAGAATATGGATATGCGTTTATTTGTTTTGATTCAAGCACTTTTAGTTTTTCAAGTCGTTCTAGATCCATATCGTAACACCACAATAAATTAAGCATCAGAAAAATTAAAAACTAAAAACAATAAAGAAAAATAAGAATAGTAAAAACACAAAAATAAAATTTAATTAAATCCGTGTAGATTTTCTTGATTGCAATGCAAGCTCTTTTAGTGCAAGCTCATCCACCACATCTTTGGCAATAACTCGGCGCCCGCCGATTTTTTCGTGGGGGATGCGGTTTCTATCAAGTCTGCGCTCAAATGCATTTCTGCGAATTTTTAGCCCTTTTGATTGCAATATATTAATTGCTTGAGAAACATCGTAGTAGTTTTTGGAAATATGCACCATTGAGTCTACAACTTCTTTTGGAATCCAACGTTGAGTGTTTATTTTTACAGACGGAATTGTATTTTTTTCAACACGCCCAATAAATGCACGCAAATTTAATTCGTTTTCGTGGAGGCTCAATATTTCAAAAGCTTCTTTCACAGAATAAAAATCTTTGTGTAACGATATCCAGTCGTGAATGACTGGTTTTGGAATAAGACGCTTTTTACCAATTTTTTCAGAATGAATAGAACGTCTTTCTATACGACCACCAAAAGCACGCGCAGAAATTCCGACACCACCGCGTTTTACTTCGTCGTATGCTTCATCTACAGTAAGAAGACCTAAAGAACGCATCCTTGATTTGTCTAATTTGTCTTGCTCATAGAGCATTTGCGCAGATTTGACAATTTGTGATATATTTGAAAACAATTCAGATTCAGTAAGTTTTCTTTTGGATTTGAGTTCAGAGAGTCTAAATGATTTAACTTTATGAACCAACATGTCCTTGTTGTTTCGTTCTATTACAATTCTTTTTCCGCGAGGCATAAATTCACCATTTTGAAGGGTTGGATATCAAACCACAAAATACCATTAATTATTATACGGCTTGATAATTTATAAGCGTTTGGAGATAATTGCAACAGATCAAAAACTTGCAATAATCAAACAAATACACAATAACCAACACCCACAGATAAACAAAAAAGAGCATATTTAAAAAATTATCATGCAGTGGTCAATATTGTGAATGTATTTGGATTGTTTGTTATGGGGGGGCGAATATACGTCAACAGAGTGTTAGATTACACCTGTGTTGCTACAATGTATTTTTTGACCACGCTTTGCTCAGTTGGAGTGTTGGTTGGGTTTATGCTGATAAATTTTGTATTCGCATATTTAGCAAACCAAGTAGGAGAGGTATGGACGCAACAACCAGTATATTTGATTGCAATGCTCATAAACAGCGGAATTGGCGCGTTGTGTTTTGGATATTTACAATTTGCAGGGGCAGGCTCACATATGCATTCGTGCGCGCAAATAGGTTCGGGCCAAAAAGGTTTAGGGATAGTTGGTTTCGTTGAGTATATGCAAAACAACGCAAACGCATTTTTTGCGATTGGAATAGTACCTGCCACGATATCAGTTTTACTCATGATATTTGTGATAAGCGCCCAAGTATTGCTATTCAGTGTTAGTATTGCATCATTAATAGTACTATTTTGTATTTGCACAACAGTTTGGGTTTTTGTTCATTCGTTTTTTTGGTTTTCTTATGCATCAAGAGTAGTTGCAAGAAGACACCCGATAGATGCAGTAAAAGAATCGTTTGTCGTGATAATTCGCAAGATCGTGCCTACACTCGCATTTTTAGTGATTTTGCATTTGCTTTTGGTGGCACCGCTCATAACAGTATTTTTCTATCCGATTTATTTTTTTGTGTTTTTTAATCCATACTGCTCAATAGTTACAGTTGCGTTTTATGAAAAAGCGATGGGGATTTTAAAATGATTATTCTTGTCGGTCTAAAGAATATTTTGCGACTGAAAGTAGATCAGATTTTGCTTCACGTTCTTTGAAAATAGATAGTGAATTGACTGCGGTTTTACAAAGAGATTTAGAATATGATTGAGCATAGTCAATTGACCCATGAGTTTTTAGCTGGTCAACACACCAGAAAATATCTTCTTGTTTAATATCGTTTTTGCCTAAAAATCCACGAAACTTAGTTGCTTCTTTAACAGACATTTTATTTAGACAATCTATAACCATCAAAGTGCGTTTTCCTTCTCGGATATCCCCACCTATTTCCTTCTTATATTTTTTTTCATCGCCAACTAGATTCAGAACATCATCTTGTATTTGAAATGCAAGACCGATATTCCAGCCATACGCACAAAGCGCATCCTGTTGTTTGGAGTCTGCGCCTGCCAAGAATGCACCAACGTGACAAGATGCGCGGATTAAGGAGGCAGTTTTCCCACCTGCCATTTCAAAATAATCATCTATAGTTATATCCCAACGATTTGAACTGTACCATGCAAGTTCTAGCGCTTGACCCTCTAAAACAGAGGTGAATGAATCTAAAAGTATTTTTTGAGCCTTGAGAGTATAAGGCGCTTTAATGCCCAACGTGCACTCCCAAACTAACATAAAAAGTCCATCACCGGCATTAATTGCAAGAGGCAGACCATGCGCAATGTGAAGACACGGTTTTGCGCGTCTCATTTGAGAATTATCTTCTATATCATCATGAATAAGAGTAAAATTATGAAACAGCTCTATTGCACACGCCGCATTTAGTGAGTCCTTAATCTCCCCACCACAAAGTTCGCAACTGCTCAGACATAAAAGAGGCCTGAGCCGTTTTCCACCACGAGTCAAAAACTCTGAGCATACGCCATAAACCTCAAAAGGTCTTTTTGAAGCGGGAACTACATTTGCCAAAGTCTTCTCGATTAAATCAGAACGAGAATAAAAATGTTCTAAACTCATGCAATAATAATGAATCAGAACAAATAAAAACTCAGGACACAGAAGATAAGTACGTGCAAATAAAGGAACTTTTGATCGGCATAACAATTGCGATTGTATTTTGTGTGGTGGCAGTCACATTATTTTCGTTTGAAGAAAAACAAAAACAACAGGATAATGAACAGATAAATGACTGGCAGTGGTTTGAGCTTGAGTATGCAAAGGTTGCGGATTATGAAGATGAAAAAGCAGTTGTGACCAAGATAAATTCACACACCAAATACGATGACATATTACACCAAAGGATAACTATTTTTGATACCAGACCTCCAAGCGAATTTGTGTTCGTACAACAAAACATAGCAGATAGACAAGAGATAATAAAAATAAGAGACGAACTTGGAACACAAACAAGAAAAATAGGGTGGGATTTTTCTATAAAAAACAATTCAGAGCTCATACAAAGCGATAAACCAAGAGTTATATTTTTACCGACAGGTGCTTGGCCAAAAGATTTTGAATATGAAAAAATAGAAAACGCATGCACAATATATTTAGGAGTTGCAAAAAATGTATCAAAAACCACAGATGAACGCATTGTTGAGGGAGGATTACCAGATTTTTTTGCAAACACAAAAAAAATTAGTGGATACGAATATGATTTTTATGGGTTTGATGATGAAGAATCGATTTATGCAATTTTTATGACCCCATTTGAAATTGCGCAACCTGAAAAGTTTGCACAAGAGATTGTAAAATTTACAAGTGATAGATGTTTTAGTGAACATATAACAACAAGACAACAGTTTGAAGGAATTTCGCACACGACACCCATCGTAAAAATTAAAGAGAATCAAAAAGAAACGTGGGCAAGAATAGAAATCCTTGATTTACAAAATAATATAATTAAAATTTGGGATGAAAAACTATTAGTTTATGAGAATAAGATTGAAAAAGTGGCAACGACATCCCCAAATCAAGACATGTTTAGAGTATATATATGGCCCCAACACAATAGGTCTTTAGAGATTAAATATTATCTAAATATTTATGATTCAAATTACACCCAGATAACAAGAATGATGCTTGCAGATATCAAGACACAAAATGAAGATAATGAAAAAAAAGAGGCTTTTTTTACATCGGTAAATTTGCAAAATTTATCTAAGAGACAGATGAGTATTCTTGAGGTTGAAGACCAATATGGTAGAGTTTATGCAAGAGCAGTTGATAGAACACCAAAATATACAGTAAGCGAATTAGAAAATGTGGGCAATCAAAAAAGATTTTTAATTCAAAAAGATTGCACACCAATTGAACAACAACACATACCAGTTAAAATAGCAGACTCGCAAAACTGGGCAAATGTATTAGTAGTTGATGGAAAGATAACTGTAGTTTCTGATTGGAAAGAATATAATAATACAATAGAATTTGAAGTGGATGAACAAATAGTAAAATATTCTTGGGATGGAAGAGCAGAGAGCGCGATAGAAAAACTATCAAAAATGATTTTGATTAGTTTGCCAATATTTGTTTTGATATGGTTATTTGTAGTTACAAGAAAAGAACAAGACTATACAATAATGATACCCGAAGAAAAAAAACAAGAGAGAAAGAAAAAAATTGTTGAACTAGATTATATTAAAAATATTATTAGCAGACCAATGCATATTAGTGAAATAGTTTCAAAGATACAAAAAAGTTCATCGCAGAAAAACCAAAGAGTAACACAACAATCTGTTTTGAATGTACTTGAAAAACTTGTTGATAAAAAAGTGCTTAGAAAATATAGAGAACATTATATGGTTAATGATGAAAAGAATACGTTTGAGATACTAAGAACAGATGCGTTGATGCATCAGCTTGAAGAAAAATTATTTAACTGCGAGACTAAAATTCAAAAAAGGGGAAAAAATTGGGTTTTGGATAATTCTAAAAAAATATGGAGGATACACCAAAAAGACATACCAATTAAACAAGATACAAATTATCTTGTCTTTTCGGACGATAAAGAACTTGTGAATTTTGAACAAGAGATTAATAATTTAAATAAACGCTCAAATGCAAAAATAAAACTTGCATACAAACTTAAAAAAATAAAGTTTATCTCACTTCAAAATGACTAAAAGGTCAGGGGAAATATCAACACACACAAGCGATATCCGCACCTGCAATGATTGTAAGCACGTGAGGAGCGACCTGTGCGATTAGAATTCCGATAACGGCACCAGTAAGACAAGAAGTTGCCCAAACATTTGCACGTGCACGTGTTTCTGCACCAAACATTTGCCCAATAGAATAAACGACACCTGCAGTTATTACAAGAAGCATTGCAGTCACAGGAACAAGAGATTGTAAATCACAGCAAAGATCATTGAGTGCATCTTCCAGTGCAGCAGTACCACCGCCACCACCAGATTGAGAGAACAAAAAACCAAATAGTAGTAGATTAAACATTAGAGAGAAGAAACCAAAATGTAACAAATTCTTACTTAATACCATTAATATACCCTTTTATTGAAAGTATATAAACGGCAAAGTATTTTTAAATTAAGTTATCATAAGTGCACATAGGCGATCTATGGGTGATAGTATGGGAATAAAAGTTTCAAAAATATATGGAATGGATATATATACAGATTCAGGTAAGTTTTTAGGTAGAGTCCAAGATGTTCTCATTGATTTAGAACAGGGCAAAATAATAAGACTTATAATGGAACCGCTTTCAAGTGTTTCAAGAGAAGAAGCTAAAAGAATTTTACGCGAGAGAAGTGTTCTGTATAGCTCCGTAAAGAATGTTGAAGATGTAGTTGTTGTCGGCGGGCGACAAACAGGCATACCGACCGAATAGAAAAATTATAAGTATGAGGGAGACCCCATACTTCCACTATTTTAAATTTAATTTGAATGTTGTGCTTGAAAACAGACAAGATGAACTGAAAGCCAAAGCGTAAGAAAAATCAGATTTTCCGAAGAGCACCCAGCCATAAATGGCTGGGCCTTGTGCTCATTTGGGCAAATGGATTGCCAAGCTGACACCTGTACACCAACAGCCCGCTCAAAGTGGGCGGTTTTCGTCAGCTTGACAATAAGAATTAGTAAACTTGTTGCATGTTAGACACATTTGATTTGTAAAGAATAATACTACCTCTAAATTCTGAGAAAAACAAATCGAACTCTACTTCATCCTTTTCATCTATTACAATAACAGATTTAGTATTCCATAAAAAATCGTGCTTTTTCAATTTAGTTAAATGATAATAAAAACGCCTTTTTAGCGTATTGTAGCCTTTTAGAGACTCTGATTTTAAATCAAAGCAATATAATAACATAATGTAACTATAGTTACATATATTATATATAAAACCAGATGTCAATCTTTGTTTTTTGTTTTAATTTATGTTGCTTTTTGTTCTTTTACTTCAATTTCGTGTCGGTTACGATTTTTTTTTGCCCCGTTCATATCTTACGTCGTATTAATAGTGGAATTATGGGGGGCGGGCCGTATTTTAAATAGCTAAATATCCCCAAATCAGTTTTTGTTTAGTGGGAAGTGGATTTGAACCACTGATCTCTGGGTTATGAGCCCAGCGAGCACTCCAAGCTACTCCATCCCACTAATAACTAGTATATTTCTAAGGGTTTATAAACTACTCATCAAATATTCAATGTTGTTTTGTTTTTTACTCAAGATATTTGAGCGGTTCTCCTGTTTTCGGGCATTTAAATTGATTATCTATTGCCTGTTCAAAAGTATAAATAATTTTAACCCCATCTACGATACTATAATATTTCTCCTCGTTCTCACTCTTTTTTACTTCTTCTACCTTATCTATCTGTTTAACTCCAAACGCAAGCTCATTTGCATGTTTTTGGTCAAGTTTCCAATTATACGAATACCAACCGCTGTTTTTATCTCTACTTCTATTATACGACGCAAGGCTATTCGCGTGTAATCTATTCAACACCACTCTAACATCACTTGCGCGCAATTCGGTTTTTTTTGCTATATCTTCATCTGATAGTTCTCTATCAAAATTTCTCAAAACACAAATAGCGTGCTCTCCTATCGCTTGAACCAACCATTTTCTCACGTTTGGATCGGGTAAAAGTATATCTACCCAAACACTATTCATTTTTTGTGCAACTGGTTTGTTTTGTTTTTTCTGGGTCTTTATTTTAATCTTTTTTAGTGTTTGTATTCGTTGTGTTTTTTCTTTTTTCTTTGGCGTTCTCTCTTTTTTTACTACCGTTGTTTGTTCTGCTTTCTTGTTTATTTTTTGTATTTTTGCTTTTTTGGTTTTTGTTTTGTTTTTCATATTTGACACGCCTTTAGCTTATGTGTTTTTTGTGTTTTATATTTCTTACTATTTATTATCAATTACTTTTTTTGTTCTTTCACTTGCAATTATTCGTTTTTTTGCGCCTTCAAACTCAATTTCAAACTCTTTACCCTCAAAAACATTGTCTAAAAACACTGACAATGCACCTATTTCCGAGTGAGGTTGATTTGTTACTGATATGTTATAGTCTGCAAGTTCATATGCTTCAATTGGTACTTTTTGAGAACCAACCATAACTAGCATTTTCTTACTGTTTTTTATCTGTGCTATTTTTTTTCTAATGGGTTCTCCGTACATTGTGAGGTGTATAAAAACAACATTTTTCTCCTTTTGTTTTTTTACAAAAACTTGCCAATCTTCGTTATACTCTATACTAAATTTTCCTCCCCATTGTTCAACTATCTTTTTTACTCTCAACTCAAATTGTTTATCATGTTCTCCACAATAAACAATTCGTTGCGCACCAAATGCTCTTGCAACAAGTGCTATATGCATGCTTGCTCTCGCATCGCGCGTTTGTCTATGTCCATATCTAAGAACAGTTATCTCCATAATCTGCCTTTCAATCCTACTAATTTAATCTAATCGGGTCCGGAGGGATTTGAACCCTCGACCTATTGGTTACTCCATAATTTGAAAATATAAGAGCCAACCGCTCTGACCAAGCTGAGCTACGAACCCTTTACTCTATATATCTTGCATAAAAGATAATAAAAACATAATTTAGTTGTTTTTGAACAACCAAATTTAATCCATATCCATTATTTTGTATTCACTGTGTTGAATTTTGAGTTAATACTTCGTTTTGATTTATTAACTCATTTTCAATTTCTTGTTCGGTCGTTATCTCTTCGTAGTTTTGCGTTGCATTCACTTCGTTTGCGTTTGTTTTTTCTGAAGCTTGATAATCACTGTATTCTTCTTTGATTTGCGTGTCTATCTGAGCCGTACTACCTTCGTTTTCATCATTCATGTATCCTATAGGTTCTGTCGTCTGATTCAAACTCTCCATCGCATTTTTACACTGTTCTCTTTTTTGAGCGTCTACGATCACCGTGCAATAACTAATGTCTTTGTTCATATACGCATAATTCAAATAACAATCATCTTTTTGTTCTCCTGTTTTTTCACACAAATCTGCGCGGTTAAGAACAAATACTAGTTTCATTGCGCACGATTCTCTTTTTTCTTTATCTTCTATAAATGAGCACGTGCGTATCTGTTCATTATTAATCGCATCTAAACTCAAACAATCCTCCATTGTTTTTTGTTCTTCATCTATACATTTGTCTATTCTAGTTTTGAGTTCTTCCATTTGTAATCCTATCTGTTCAATTTGTTCAAGTGTGGCGTTTGAATCTGGTATGTCAAATTCTTGGTCTGTTTGAGTTTCAAATATATCGTACTCAAGCTTATATTCTTGCATCTGCTCTTCTCCGAAAACTGTTCTGTATTTAAGTTGGGTCAATAAACTGACTCCCGTTTCTGAGTCAAAACACTCCTTAACTACAAAATCTTTAAATACCGAAACTACCGGATCTGTGCGGTTTAATCCAAGTTCCAAGAGCGTCTCATCACTCAAATTAGAATAGTCTAATTGATATTCAATCATATTGCATTTTCTTGATGCAATCTGTGTTTGTGTAGTCGTTGTTTCAAAATTTAAAATTCCGTGTTTATACATTTTTTCATTTGTTTCTCTTTCAGTATCTTTATAATTGAGAAAAATTTCATCTAATCCTTTCTCAATTTCTTTTTTTTGTTCTGATTCTACTTGCGCGCAAATCTGGGAATCTGCATATTCTGTTTGACAAAATTGCATCTCATTTTCATCGTAATAAATCTCCTGCCCATATATATAATTTTGCATATTCACATATTTTTTTTCTCCAATTCTCTGAATCACAACACTTTGCGTTTTCATATCCGCAAATGTTTCTTGGTAACTCCCATAATAATCTAAACTAAAGTTTTTTCGCTTATCAATAGCCTCAAAAAACATTTTGGCCACTGTGTCGTTATTTATTTTTTCTCTAAGTAATTGCAATTCAAGTTCTTTTTGTTCATCTGTTTTTGTCGGATTGTTTAATTGTTGAGGGGCATATATATACCAATAATACCCTCCCATAATCATCATTACTATTAATGCGACACTCGCAATTAGCATAATCGGGGTGTCTTTTTTTTCTTTTTTATTTTCCTGCATAAACTCATCTCGTATCTATGTTGTTATACTACATTCCTCTTATGATTTTAATGATATCTCCATTTTTTAGCTGGTAATCTTTTGCAACTTGTCTTTTTTGTTTTGCATCTATAGCTCCTATAAATTTATCTGCTATTTCTTGGTGTATTTTTCTTGCCAAGTCCATCACGGTGGATCCTTTTGGCATCAATATCGCATCTGGCAATACTCTTCCTTTTGAATCAGAAAATAATGTTTCATTTTCAACAGGGTACACCACAATCATTTGTATTTTTTCAAAAACAAGTTTCTGAATAGCACGATGTACTCCCGTACCTTTATTTTTTTGCAAAAATTTTTCAATCATCTCAAGTGCTTGTTTTTGTTTTGGTTCAAGTGTTTTGCACACTTCAAATTTATCTTCTGATGAAAAATATTTTATATACTTATTTTTTGTTGCATTTTGCAATATATTCTCGTATTGCGCAGAGCAAGTCACGACCTCTACATTACGGTCTTTTTTAAATTTTTCAATGCGTTCTATCGCATCTTGGGCGTCTGCTTTGTTTGCAACAATCACTTTTGGTTTTGCACATTTAATGAGCGCAAACGAAAGTCTCTCAAGCTCGGTTTCATCTGCGTTTATTCGTTTTTGATCAATTTTGCATTCTCTTACGCATTTTTCAATATCGTTTTGAGAATATTTCAAACCCGACAAAATTGTAATCAATGTGCCAATATCTCTACCTTTGATCTTTTCACTATTTTTTTTAAGTATCCCTAATATCCAACATCTCATTTCATTCTCTAAAAACTCAATCTCTTTTTGCATATCAAACTCAATTGCAGGCTGTCCGTACAAATCTGTTTTTCCACTTGCGTCAATTATATGCAAAAATCCATCCGCATTACTCAAATCATCCAAAAATTTATTGCCCATTCCTTTGCCTTCATATGCGCCTTCTACCAACCCTGCAACATCTACCAACTGTATTGGAATTTCTCGCATACCATTTTCTAGTTTTCCTATACGTGGTTGACTTTTTATTCCAAGTTCAACACTCGGGCACTGCACTTGTAAATATGTCACTGCTTTATTTGGGTCTATCGTTGTAAACGGATAATCTGCAATTTTCACGTCCACTCTGCATGCGGCGCTAAAAAACGTACTTTTCCCTTTGTTAGGTGCACCAACAACTCCAATTATCACTGTAATCTACCTGTTCTGTTTATTTTTTAGTTTTTAGAATTTTATATAATCCCTACTTTTGTTCTAAACAAGTTTAAAGCTTGTCTGAGCTATACTCTTTGATGCTCTGGACTATTAAGTATGCCCCAAAAAAAATTTCTCATATATGTGGAAATAGCGAAGCAATTGCACGTATAAATAAATGGGCGTTGTCTTTTTCTCTAAAAAAAACCCAAAAACCTCTGTTGATTTATGGCCCACACGGCTGTGCAAAATCCGCGTGTGTGAACGCACTTGCAACTGAATTTGATTGGAATGCAATAACTATCTATCCCCCTCAAGGTGAAGATGTTCAAAAATGGCAAAAAAGTTTGGTTGAACTTCTAAACGGGTCATCTTTATTTGGTAATCAAAATTTAGTCATCTGTGAAGATATTGACGATTGGCACAATTCAAAAATCCGAGGGATAGTTTCAAAATTATCCGATGTTCTAAAACAGGCGAACTCCCCTACAATAATTACTTGTAAGGACGCATATGACCGTCGTGTAAGTTCTGTGCGTTCATTGTGCGAAGTGGTTGAACTAAAAGCGATTAATCACTCCTCACTTTTAGCAGTTCTCTCAAAAATCAATCAACAAGAAAATTTATCACTTAGTGATTCTCAGCTAGAAAAAATTGCACTAAATAGTGGGGGGAATCTATGTGCGTGTATAAATGATTTGCAAGCCCTAAATGTAAATTCACGTCGTGAAAATCTGAAAGTTCAGTCAGAAATTATTAAATCAATTTTTAGAAGCCCAACTTACAAATCTACTTTTTCAACTGATTTAGGCTCGCTTTCTGATAGGTCAATGCTCAAATTATATACGAGTGAAAATATTCCAAACGAACTTTTAAGTGTGACTGAGATGTCTAATGCATATAATTTTCTCTCAAGATCTGATGTGTTTGATGGGCGTATAATGCGCAGGCAATATTGGGGTTATTTACGGTATTCTTCTTCGCTTTTACACTGGGGTGTTTCGTCCTGTAGGGTCAATATACGTATCGGGCTCACGTCGTATTCTTTTCCATCTTACATTAGAAAAATGGGGGCGACTGTCTCTAAACGAGCTATAATAAAATCTGTTTCTTCAAAAATAGCTCCTCGGTGTCATTGTACTTCCAAGCATGCGCGCGCATACGTTCCATTAATATGTGCACAATTTTATGGCAGTGATTGCGATACTAGTGTGTGTGATAAACTTTGTGCGTTTTATCATTTGGATGAAGAAGATTTAGCATTACTATGTGAAAAATCTCTAAATTCTATAAATAAACCCTCATCTGCAAACTCAAAAGCAAAGAAATCTTTTGTAAAACACACCTCTGCAAAATAACTTAAACGCAATCTGCAAACTCAAAAACAAAGAAATCTTTTGTAAAAACACCACTACAATAACTCAAAAACCCGTGCAAATTCAAAAAATAAACAAAAAAATCAACTACAAACGCATTAGTACCTGTAAATCAAACCCAATATACAAACTCAAAACAACAAAAATCCACTTCCAA
Organism: Microcaldota archaeon; assembly: GCA_964532715.1. GTDB lineage: Archaea > Micrarchaeota > Micrarchaeia > Anstonellales > Anstonellaceae > 1-14-0-10-45-29. The sequence goes on from CAZHIX010000017.1 coordinate 19,331, forward strand.
GAAGACTACCCTAAAAAAATAATTTTCATCCAGTTTTCTTTTTTATTTATAATGTTTTGCTTTTTTACCTCTATTTTGGGCAAATACATGAGAAATGCTTATAAATACTCTATGAATAGTTGTCGTCGTAATATGGAGGTGTCCTCAAATGGGCAAGAAAGTTGGAAAAGAAAAAGTAACAAGAGAAGACGGCTATCTTTACTATGTTGGCAAAGATGGTTATGTTTGGCGCGCACCAATGAAACACAACAAACGCGGTAAAAAGAAAAAAGTCGGCGAGGAAAAAATCGACAAAAAGAGTGGCTTCATGTACTATCTTGGAAAAGATGGTTTTGTATACGAGGCAAAACTCAAAAATTCCTAAATATAGCTGATTTTTTTTAAATAGTTATTTTGCGGGTTGAAACATATCCGCGTTTTTTACACTCTGTTCTTTTGTGTTGTGTATACTCTCTATATTCTCCGATGGCACAATCTCTTTTTGGTTTGGTTAGTCAATCCACATTAGCAGATCTATTTTATCCGTCGTCTCTTTTGAAGTGCGTATTGGTCACTCTGTGGATGTCAATCCTATCCGTTAAATGACGGATGTTCTGGTAGGTGGGGGTCTAACTGACAAAAATGGCTTTCTTAATGTCTAACAGTCAAAAAAACTCTCTTTCTATTTTGAAACCTGTAGTGAAGCCTGTAGTGGTAAATCCTAAATTGGAGCTAACCGCCTAACTAACCGCCTGAATGGGTTTCAAATTTTGGTGTAAACTGGCTTTCTAACAGGCTAAATTGGGAAGTGGACTATTGAAACGCAGTCTCAGACGCAGTCTCTGTTTTTTGAATTTTAGCTGAAAATCTAATGATGCATAATTGGAACGAGCCCTCAAACGAGCCCTCTGAAAATTGAAACCAGTAGGCAAACCTGTAGGCAAAAAATTAAAACCGACAGTGAAACCAACAGTGAGAAATAGGAAATATGCAAAAAAGAATTTCGGAATAAGTCCAGTGTTAAAATTATGCAAAAATAATCTGTCCACTGTCAATTTCTGAGAATTTGCTTGTCAAGTCCAAGCCATTTTCAAACGTAAACTGCACCATAGACTTGACATGAGTCCAGTGATTTACACTAGCCTTGTCTGAGTTTCAGGCACTGGACTTTGCATTGCTTTAGTTAGAAGTTCTTTCCAATCAGCTTTCTGATCTATCTTTGCTTTTTGTGCAGGAGTCATTCCAATCTTTGAATGCTTTCTTACAAAGTTATAGTATGTTTGAAAGTTCTCTGCATATTGCTTTTGATTGCCCTTGAATCCACGCATTACTTTATCTCTCTGCCTGAATGTTTCATGGAATCGTTCAATCTTATTATTGTTTCCTGACTTCTGTCTTAATGAAACATAACGCTTATGTGGTTTAGGATTTTGATAGGTTGCAAATTCTTTCCTTACAGCTTTTGAATAGTTGAATGAGCCGTCTGTGACTACTGTCTTTGCTTTCTTGCCTGCTACTTTCTTTGCTCGTTTGAATGTTCTTCTTGCATCTTCATAGTTTCGTGTTTTACTTGCATTACTTGCTAGAAGAAAACGAGTTTTGTTGTCAAGTACATTCCAAACATATTGCTGATTGCCTTTGACTTTGATAAATTGCTCATCAGCAAGCCAGTAATCTCCTACTTCTGGATGTATGGACTTGACATACTCTGTGATCTTTGTCAAATAAGTATTTACCCAGTTTAAGACTGTGATGTGGCTTACTTCAAGTCCATAAATTTGCTTTAGGTGGTCTGCAATAGAACGATAACTTACTCCTTTCATGTATAAATCCATTACAGTGACCACTGTTTTGGGATCTCCCTTGATGTTTCTGATGGGTGAGTTTACCCAACGCTTTCCACAAGCTTTGCAAAACCATCTTTGCTTATTGCAAAGCAATGTTTTTCTTACGCTGTCCTTTCTAGTTTTACTGCTGTTGCAGACTGGACAGTTTGGTCGTTTTTCGTCTTGATTTTCCATATTTATACCCTTATTAATTACTCATATAAGTATAACTTAAGAAAGGCTATTTTGTATATAAATCTTGTCGTTTCTTACGTATGAAAGTATTACTTTTATGAGAAGTTTTATATAATGGACATACTTTCTTACTTACTATGGCAAGGATAACTGTTAAAGTTCCAGGATTTCGCTGTGAACGATGCAAACACGAATGGATACCTAGAGTGAAGATAAAAGAAGATCCAATAATATGTCCTAAATGCAAAAGTCCATACTGGAACATACCTAAGAAAAAGAAAAAAGAATAAAGATACATCTATCTATAATATTCTTACGTCTACTATACTCTACTTACTCTCTTTTTCTCTCTTCTATAAATGAAGTGTCAATTTACTACTTCTCAGTTCAGTGATGTTGAAAACAGGGGAAGCCCATTGTTTTGTTTTCCTAATTTTATGTTGTATCTCTCTCCCCTGTTTTTTGAGACACTGGAGTCAATAGTAGTAACATCTCGAGTCCAGTCTGGATAAAAGAGCTCTGATTTCTTTTTAAGGACATTAACAGTCTGCTCTCTCATAGAAACTAAAAATCAGTTTTTTTCTTTATATGATTTTAGAGGTCTAAAACAACATTTTTGCGATAAATTTATAAGTATATGGAATTATATGTGTTTATATGGGTAGGAAAACTTTTGCATTAAGCCTTGACGAAAAAGTTTACGAGAAGTACAAGAAGTACTGTGAAGAAAACGATATGATTCTTTCTAGAAAAGTTGAGACGCTTATGAAAAAAGAATTAGAGGAAGTGAAAAATGGCAACTAACGGTCACGGATTAGGATTTGAACAGAAATTATGGAGTGCTGCAGATAAGATGCGTAATAACATGGATGCAGCAGAGTATAAACATGTTGTTCTCGGATTGATATTTCTCAAATATATCTCCGACAGTTTTGAGACTGCATATAATAAACTAAAAAGCGAAGAATTAGCAGATCCTGAGGACAAAGATGAGTATATCGCTAAGAGAGTTTTTTGGGTTCCAAAAATAGCACGTTGGTCTGAAATTCAAAATCAAGCTAAACAAGCAGAGATAGGGAAGATACTTGATTTGGCAATGGAGTCTATTGAAAAAGAAAACCCATCGCTCAAGGGAGTTTTACCAAAAGATTATGCACGACCTTCTCTTGATAAAAGAAGATTAGGTGAATTAATTGACTTAATCGGCACAATTGGACTTGGTGATGAAGAATCAAAAAAGAAAGATATTCTTGGTAGCGTATATGAATATTTTTTAGGACAATTTGCAGACGCAGAAGGAAAAAAAGGAGGACAGTTCTACACTCCACGTTCTATTGTTCGCGTATTAGTTGAAATGCTAGAACCATACAAAGGCAGAGTATATGACCCTTGCTGTGGCTCTGGAGGAATGTTTGTTCAATCAGAGAAGTTTATTGAAGAACATCAAGGTCGTATTAATGATGTTTCAATCTTTGGACAAGAATCAAATCCAACAACTTGGAAACTTGCAAAAATGAACATGGCAATCAGAGGAATAGATTGCAATATTGCTCTTGGAGACACATTCCATAATGACCAACACAAAGACTTGAAAGCCGATTTCATAATTGCGAATCCCCCATTCAATATTTCGGATTGGGGTGGAGAAAGATTGCGAGAAGATCCTCGCTGGAAATATGGAACACCTCCAACAGGGAACGCAAACTTCGCATGGCTACAACACATGATTTATCACTCATCTCCTAACGGAGTCATTGGATTAGTATTAGCAAATGGTTCAATGTCATCTAATAGCGGAGGAGAAAATGAAATCAGAAA
>CAZHIX010000018.1:0-10805 GCA_964532715.1 Microcaldota archaeon
TGCCCCTCCTTTTTTGCACGGTGCCGAAACCAACACTTTTTTTGCACCTGCTTGCAAATGTTTTGATGCTCCTTCTCTATCTGTAAATGCACCCGTGCATTCAAGTACAGTTTCAACTCCCAGTTTATCCCATGGTAATTTTTGCGGATCTCGTTCTGAAGTTATCTTAATCTTTTGTCCATCAATACTAATCCAGTCCGTTCCAAATCCAATTTTCTCCTCAAGAACTCCGTGAACCGAATCATATTTTAACAATTGTGATGCAACCTGTGCACCTGATGGGTCGTTAATAGCAACCACATCAAATTTTTTTGCAAGAACTTGTTTTTTCATTGCAGCCCTTAGAATTATTCTCCCTATTCTTCCAAATCCATTTATCGCAATTTTCATCTTCTCACCAATTCACCCTAAGCCCATCAAATTAAATAAACATTCACTTTCTATCATAATTGGTTTTATTTATGGTTACAAAAAAAGCGTTTCTAACTTTAGACGATGTCTCTGTAAAAAACAAAACTGTGTTTGTGCGTGCATATCTAAACTGTCCTGTGGAAAACGGCACTGTTCAAAAAAGTCCTCGTCTTGTTGAGCACGCAACGACAATTTTTGAGTTATCTAAAAACGGTGCAAAGGTCGTGATACTTGCGCATCAGGGGCGAGAAGGAAAAAATGATTTTATTTCACTTAATACTCATGCTAATTTGCTTAGTGCAGAACTTTCAAATTTAGCCAATGTTAATTTTGTTGTGCATTTTTGTCCTCAGGTTTGTGATAAGCAAGCAATATCTGCAATAAAAAATCTTAATTTTGGTGAAGTTCTTGTTTTAGAAAACACTCGTTTTGTAAAATCTGAAACCCAATTTGAAAAAACGAAAAAAAGTGAACTTGTAGATGATTTATCTCCTCTTTGTGATATTTTTGTGCTTGATGCTTTTTCAGTTGCTCATCGCGCGCACGCATCTGTTGTTGGATTTTCAAATTGTAAATGTGTTGCTGGGCGTGTGATGCAAAAAGAGCTTGAAGCACTTTCAAATTTGGATTCCGCGACACATCCAAGTGTTCTTATTTTGGGGGGCGCAAAGCCCGCAGACTCGCTTCCAATTATGAAAAGCTGGCTTGAATCTAAGCGTGCCGATTTTGTTCTATGTGGCGGTGCAATGGGTAATTTAATGCTTTTAGCATCTGGCAAATCTTTAGGTTCGCCATCAGAAGATTTTTTACAAAAAAGTGGTTCTTGTGAAAATCTAGCTCAACTAACACAATTTTATGGGCTTTACAAAGACAAATTGATTCTTCCAACTGACGTGATTGTAGATTCTGGTAGTGGTGCCCAAGTCTGTTCTGTTTTGGATTTGCCAGCACGCTATCCAATACTTGATATTGGTCCAAAAACAATTCAAGATTTTGTCTATAAAATAGACTCTGCCCGTTCTATAATAATGAATGGGCCTATGGGTGTTTATGAAAAAGACGCGTTTAGCAACGGCACAGTTTCTATTCTAAGCGCAATTGCAAGTTCTAAGGCTTTTTCATTGCTTGGTGGTGGACACACTCTATCTGCGCTTGAAAAGTTTGCAATAGGTCATTCAAATTTCGGATACGTTTCACTTTCAGGCAAAGCGCTTGTAGAATATCTGAGTGGTGAGACGTTGCCTGGAATTGAACTTTTGAGAAAGAGCGCAACGAAAAAATGATTTGCATGTAGTCGTTATTTTCAGACATCGTCTTTATGTTTTTGCGCATTATTTTTTCTTTTGTATACTCTATGTTTTTTATTTTTGAGTTTGTGCGGGTGTTTGTTTTTTACTCTCGTTATTCCTGAGTTGTATTTATAAACTTTGCATGAATGCATTTGGCAGGTGTGCAAATGTTGTTTCTGCTCTTTTCAGAAAAAGATCTCCAATCAAAAAGTCGTGTTAAAACCGAGCCAAATTCAAAATTTATATCCACTCAGTGGGAAATTCACCAACAATTTATGCAATCGTTCGATTCTCAATACAGTTCAAACACGAAATCATCTGAAAACATCGCGTCTATTTCTGACACTAAGGAGCAAAGGAGAAAAAGTCAACCCTTACTTCTTGAAATGAGCGATAAGTCTAAATCTGCGCACGAGGTAAATTTCAATATAATCGCGCATAGTGCATCCGGTGGGCAAAAAACCTCTTTAGAATCAAATGGAACTTTTTTTGCACGTGAGGTTGAACCAAATTTTACTTTAAAACAGCGAAAAGACTCTCTAATAGATGCATCTATCTATCTGGGTGCTCAAATCGCAAAAAGCTCCGCCATCTCCTCACTCATGCCTGTTTTTAGTGATGAACATGTTCCAATCGCTATCTCAAACGAACTTGCAATTAATTGTACTGAGCGAAAAACTGATATTTTAAACTACGCATTTGACCGTATATGGACTCTTTGTGAAAAAAACGGTGCCAACGCTGAGCAGAAAAAATTAGCTCAACAAAATTTTGAGAAAGTTTCTGCTGGTTATTTCGTGATCGGTCTTGCAGATAATTCTGGGATTAGAAATGTTTCAAAATATACGAAATCCGAAGCGTCTCGCGCTTCGGAAGATGAGCGCATTCTCAATTCTAATATAGAGTTGGCCTCTCAAAACGGTTCTGTTCCTGCTGAGCATCTTGGGGTATCTTCCGGTTTGTATGTTTTTTATGATAGTCAGCTATGGGCAAGTGGGCTTGATCAGCTAAAACTTCACTCATTTGCAGTTTCAACATATATTCAAAATGGCGCATATCCAAAAAAAGGCGAAGAAAAATCGGATCAGATATTTGAAACTCAAATGCAAAATCTCAAGGTTGCTTGTGATCGTTACGGTACAAGTTTAGATGCCTCTTTGCAAATAGCGCACGAAGATCTCAAATCAGTTTATTCTGATATGCAACGTTTAACTAGTAAAATAATGCAACTTGCTAATGCTAACGGTGGTTCTACTCAAAGCATAGAAGCTGCTTATTTACAGCTAATGTCAGATTCACAATTTGAGTCTGAGCTAAACTCCCTGCAAACTCGTCTTTCAGAATTAACTTTCAAATATCCGATTGCTCGTCGGTTTGGTCCAGGGGGGACAGATGAAGGCAAATACACTCCAGAATCAATAGCCTCTCAAGTTAGCAAGGATTTTATGTCCAAGGACGCAATCCCTGGTTACATGGCGCTTGATTATGCAATGAGTTGGATTGGGCGTGGGATGTTTGTAATGCCTCCCCCTAAAGCTCAACTGCAAGAAATCGAATATATTACTCACAATTCAGATTCAAAATTATTTATGGACTCAGTTGATGGTGTTACTCAAAATACGGGTTATATTTCATCTTTTTTTACTGTGCGAGTTTATGATAATTCTCTTGTGAGTGAGTATCCTCAAGTAATGCAAGAACGAATACGTCAGGCTGTGAACCATGCAAATCTTTCAAACGCCGGTGTGCATGTTCAAGATGTCAAATTACAAAGTGGTGATAATTATACTGATTACATAGTAGAAATACGAGCTCCGTTTTCATTTTATTCTGAAACTCAAATAACTGAATTTTCAAAGGAGATATTTGTTCCAAGTTCAATTTACGATCCAAATTCAGTCCCACTAAAAATATATGAAGTCGAAGCAAGCGTATCCAAAACTCAGAATACCCCAACTCAATTTAAAAAAGCAACTACTGTTCTTCCTGGTTGGTGGGACCTTAAATTCGGGCTTACTGCTCTTCCGATTTTTGGAACATCAAAAAGCTTTTTGCTAGGCACAACAAACGTTACTACGGAAGAACAGCTTGGGCAACGTAATTGGAGTACACTTGGTATAACTCAAATTTTTGACAATTATTTTGGATATGAAAAACCCTCAAGCGTCAATATAGCCGATACAGAATACTATCGTTCTTACACATATCTTTTTGATCGATTAGGCAATCCTTCGCGTTTTAGTTCTACTGCTCAAATCCCAGACATATTGAAAAACGAATTAGGTATGATTGAAAAAAACGGTTCTTTTTTCCTTGATGATTTTGATATTTTAACGTTGGATAATATTTTTGAGAAATATCAGAATGAAATATATTCTAAATATGCAAGTCAAGGTATAGACGATGTGCTTGCAAGTGATCCAGATGCAAAGAATATCCCATCCGAAATATTCAAGGATATGGATAAACTCAAATCATGGTCCCCTCTTCATTACGAGCTAAATAAATGGTCAATGCTCAGTGCATTATACTCTGAAGCGTTATATCGTGTGGATCCAGACAACACTGAATTAAAAAAACTACTCACTGATCGTATAAATTTTCTTGAGGCACAACGAATTCTGGTCTATCCAAAAACGTTGACTCCTACAAACAGAAAAGCATCTGCGTTATATGCAAATGCATGCAATGCTCTTGTTCAAATGGGCGAAGCAATTCGTGAAAATGGTCTAACTTTCAATTACAATTGGAGTGAAGACTCTCGTCTCGCTCTTTCTATTTCAACTCCTCAAATGTTGGGTGGCGTATTCAACCCTTATATCGGTTTAACTGATTTTGGTTTAAGTGCAAAGATAACTGATTCATATTCTGCAGTTATAAACGCGCACCTTAATTTATATAAAAAAACCGGTAATGATTCAATTTTCAAAGTTGATTTTGCGGGGGAGCTTGGATTTCTTTATTCTCCGACCACAAATTATGAAACCGATGTTGCTGTTTTTGGTGCACTTGCAAATATAGAAAATGTTTTCTATGTTTCAGAAGATAAAAAATCTGCCTCTACTATTCAATCTGCAGTAATAGCATTAAAATCAAAGCTAATCCCCTCAAGAGATGCAGATGAAATAGCAATTTGCAACGAGATACTAAAGTATTCTAATCCCGGTTCAACTGATTATGATATAAACACTGGCGGGCAATGCGATCGTGAAATTCAAAAATTAAGAAATCGTTTATATTCACAGAAAAAATTCTCTGGCGGAACAGATGCGGATGCAAATATTCTTAGTGGGCTGTACATGAATGGCCTAAACACATATCATAGTTTTGATAACCTGGGTACTGGACTTATTCCATTTGGGCATATTCGTTTTCCTGTTTATTTTGAGCAAAAAAACCTATTCGGTTCAAAAAAGGAAGGGGAACCTGCAGATATACTTAATGACATCACTTTACGTGTGAATGCAGACGTTCATCTTCCTCCGGCGTTATATCTTTCAATCGCCAAACTATTTGTAGATAAAGGTTCTGTTTCAGATTACGTTTTGCAAGGTGCAGACATGTACACTAAAAATTGGGTGCCTGCAATTCCGTTTTGTGCATCTTTATCTAAAACCCTTGCGCTTTCAACAGACTGGGCTACAATTATCGCAACAAACATATCTGGGAATCTCACAAGTATGACTTTCAACGAAGTTTCGTTATCTGCTGATTTTAGAACTGATGCGCTAATTCCTGGTGCAATCTCTGCATTCAAACTCACAACTGGGCTTGAAGGTACTGGTATCGGTTCACTTGATTTCACAACTCATGCCCACACCGCGGTGTACAACGAACTGTATGTATTTGGGCTGCACTCAAAACTACAAGCAAATCTGTTCTCAATGTTAAAACAAGCCGCATCTTCAACCAGTGGGAACACTTGGCTTGCAAACGTGGGGGTTTCTATTGGTTTTAGCGTTGATCTTGGAAGTTCAGGCGGGCGAAAATCTACTGTGAATTCGGGTCAAAACATGCGCAATCTTGATATGTACATGCCAAGTATCCCAAGAACAACTCCTCGTTCACAATACTTGGACGCAACCCCAACTAAAGAAAAAGAACCCGCCATCGATCAAGCGCCGTTAAACTCAAAATCTACCAACGATTCAGGCGAATCTGGCGATTCCAACAACGAACTCAAAAACAATTCTAAACGAGCCAATGGTTCTGAGTCAAACATACCTGCTCAAAAAAGCGCTCCTTTACAAAAAGAAGTAAATCAAAAAGAGCGCGAGCAAAATTCAGGTTCAAATAAAAATTCAACTGAAGGCTCTAAATTGCAATCTTCAAAAACAACTAAAAAGTCCTCTGAAAATAAAAACGAGTCGCAAGAAGAAAAATCTACAAAAAAAACGCAGAAGAAAAAGGAGTCCAAGGTTCCAGAGTTTGAATATGAATACACTTCTCCTGATTTTGAGGAGCTTGAACTTGAAAACGAGGAACGATGAAATGGATTTGAATATTTCAACTCAGTATTATTCATGTGCATTTTCTGCAACCTGCACTTTCGGGAGTGATAACTCATGTTACTAAAAGTTCGCAATACTCTAAATTATGGCGTAGATAACATTACTGTTCAGTCGCATCTAAACTTTTTTTTCAAAGATCAAATCTCGTTAATAATCGATGATTACAAATCAAAAAACAATGGCGCTTCACCCTCTACAAACTATATTTCGGAAAAAATAGGTAATTTAAGTGAAGAAGCATTTTACAACTGGCTTAAGTTCAGCATGTCTTTTGACGAAGAAAGCGCAAAAGAGATGCGACAGGCATCAATAAGAAATATTTCTGGTTACGATCAATTTTATGTAAGTTCTAAAAACCCTATTCAACGTTCATTTTTTCAACTAATGAAACTGGGCACTGTGCATATGATTAGACTTACCAAATTTGCAGATATAAATTCAAAAGAATTATCAAACACAAGTGAGCTTCAGCTCAATGCACTCTCAACTCTTGGCAATCTATTAATCGATTGGAAATCTGCTTCGCAACTTAACAACAAAACAGAAATGAGTCAAATAGAGCTGAGAATAGTAAATTTTTCAAAACAAAATCCGGTAGCCGTGCATGCGCTGTTAAGCGGTGCAATATTTGCTGGATCTGATAATATTCGTAATGCGATTTTTGCTCATTACTCTTCAAATTTGACTAATCGTGAATTTGCGGATCTCCTATATTCTTCATTGAACTATGTTAATGTTTTTGCATCAAATCCATCTAAATTCATCTCGGGGTATTCATTTGTAAACTCTACGCATTCTGTAGATTTTTCCAAAGATATAAATCAAAAAGCAATATCTGAAGAACAGCGGTTTCCTCATTATCACCAACAAGATAGAGAATATGCTGAAGGGTGGATTGCAGATGTAAAAAAAAGTTTGTCCGACGGAATAACTACTCTTGCGCTTGATATTGCGGATTATGGTGAGAAAAATGGACTCACTGATGCTGAAATAGTTGCAATGGGTTCTTTTGCAGGGCTTAACAAGTCTTCTGGTAAATGGACAGTAAACAAATCTAACGTAAACTTTCTAGTAAGTGATATAATTTCAAAAAACAATCTTAATACTCCTCAAGGTTCTGATGCGTATGTGCGTATTGTGAACTCCAAAGAGTTCAAAGACGCTTTGAGAAAAATGACTGATTCAGATGGCAAGCCTTTGTTCAGTGAAGATTTCATTAAAAATTTTGTCTCAAATACGAGTCTTAAAAATCGTGGCACCGAAGCTGGAGCTGAAGCTTCTTACTTGATGAACTATATGCTTGCGTTATCAAGTATGGGTCTTAATTGGCAATTTGTTTTGGGTGATTTTTTCAAAATGGTTGGGGGGCTTAGAAATACTCCTAGATCTCCTATGTTCAATGCAACTACTGCTGAAGGTCTCGAATTATTGAAAAAGCACTTTTCAAGGGACAATTTAACTAAAGCACAGATTGAAAAGTGTCCAAAATTTTTCTCTGAGGGTACTGCCACTCATGAGAATCCTCTTCTTTTAAGTCTACTTGAAAATAATCGCTATAACGAAATCTCTTTTGCGCTAAAAAATAATCTAGATGTTCTAAAAATCATATATGGTTATACTGGCGAAAAGTTGCCTTTAGTGGTAGACGAATCTTCAAATTATGCGCACATTGCAGGAGAACCGCAGGTTTCACTTACTGTATTTTATCCATCAATGGCGTCGGACATCGTTGAGTCTGAAAATTCTATAAATAAATTTGTCCAATTTGTTCTAAAAGATGCAGAAAAGCGCAAAGAAAATGGGACATTTGCGGGTGTCTTTGAAAAATCTTTAAACGAACTATTAGCCATAGTTGATACAAAATATGTAAAATATGAAAATGGCAAAAAAGACGTTTTGGATGTCGAACAAGACGGATATACAACATTCTACGAGTTGAATCCTCAGAAACACGCAGATTTTCTCAAATGGTTGCAATCTAGAAAAATTAATGGTCACGAAGACCCAACTCATGCAAGTTATAACTATCTAACTAATGGAAGATTCAATGGAGTCGGTGCAAACATATTGCGTCGCATTGAATTAGAACTCATAAATCTCCCTCCATTAGTTTCAGATTCTAATGCCGATGTAAACTCAACAACCCTACGTGGCAAACCTATCGTAATTGATTATGACGTGTCTTCAATTTCAATTCAACCTTCAAAAGAAATATCAAGTAAAAGTAAAGATGCAAAAATAAACTTTAAATTATATTCTCCATTTGATGCGCAATCCCCGGGAAAACTCATTGCTGTGCCAAATTTGTTTTCTTTTGACAGCAATTCTCTCACCATAAATACTGGCGCGCTTCCTTTATCTGAGCCATTAATGGATGAACTAACTTCAGCAGTCGCTATTGAAATTCCTACTCCTGTTGGTGCAACTTCTGGTGCAAAGAATGTACTTCACACTTTTGATGTGGATCTTGATTTGGTTCAGCTTTACGAATACCATCTTTTTACACATGCAATTGAAGAATCTGAAAATGGAAATTTCAGAGTATCTGCAGGAGAAGACCTATCTGACTATATTTCAGTAGAAATGCAACAAAAAAATGCCGGTGCAAAAATCCAAATCCATGATTTTTTGGATTTGCACTTGAAAGTTCAAATCGTTTCTGCCGGACAAGTGGAGTTTAAGATTTCAAACTTTAAATCTGAAAAAAAATATTCTAGCGGTTACGATTCAAAAGCAATTAATCTAAAGTCTACTCCTGTTTATGAAGATGATTTGATCATAGAAGTCGGTTCAGGAAAAACCAAACAAAAAGTGCGCATTTTGCAAGCCAATGTTATTTCAGATCTAACCAGGGGTAATTTTTCTAGGGGCATACTCTATGCAAATGTAGTTGATAATCCCTTACAAGAACCTCCCCATTCTCAAGTTTCCTCAATCCAGCGGGCTTCTGTGAACGGTGAGCACACTATCGAGTTTAGCGATCTTACTGCTGGAACCGAAGGTATTTCTGATCGTCCTGTGCATGCTTTTGGGGTGGGTTATGCTTATGATGATCAAATTGCGCAATCCGATCCTACTGGCGGGCGTTCACTTAGTGCGCATCGATTTTTCTTAGCAAGTAAAAATGAAAAATATCAAAAAGAACTAATTTTAGGTCCGCAAATAAATAGACTTACTTCTCCATCTGAGATATACGATAATATATTTAATACCCAAAAAACTCATAAAATCCTTGACGGAAGTGTAGTGGCCGGCACCGCGACATTTAAATTTAGCGAAACACTTCATCGTTGGGAGTTAGTCGACGTCTCTATGAACAAAGAATATCTCAACTCACTTTTACTTGATGGAAATCAAAACAATGTTTTTTCTGCAATACCTTCTGATAATTCTACACGTATAGATGTCTCAAATGCAGGTGTATTTAACAATCAATTTTTCTTTGTAGGTCAAGAATCTGAAAAAGTGATAAAAACCGCATGTGTAAGAAAAATGAAAGACGGTTCATATCAAATGACTAATGATGTGGTTTTGCCAAATCTTCCGGTATCCGTGTCTGCAATTGCAATAGATCGTTCTTCAAGTCCGATTACGATCTCTAGTGCGGGTTCTGATAAAAACTCAATAATTATAAATGACGCTTTTTATCTTGCTTCCAAGTCTATGTCAAACGACGAAAAACTTACGTGCGAAATTAGCAACACCGGTTCCTTAACCTCTGAAAAACTCTTTGTGGACTTAAAATTAAATAATGAAAAAGTTGGGACTGCACGTTATGAAAAAAACGAAAATGGAGACTTTGAGCTCAGTAACGTCTCTTTAAACGAAGAGTTTAGAAAAAATATTAACGTATCTTATCCTGATTGTGCAATATCTACAGTCTCAGACGAACAAGGGGGTATTAACTGCGACGGTTTTTCAAATTCTTATGATAGTCTCTATACGTTCATCGGTCCATCTACCGACCAGCTAAATCAATATGTTCTGACAAAAAAAGAACTTGAAGAAAGTCTGATTTATCTATCTCCAGTTGAGATTTTAATTGGCAATCAAACGTATCGCTTTGTAAGCGAAGAATATGCAGAGTCAACAAAAACATCACCAAAAAGAAAACTCTTTTTCAACGGTCTGCATGTTTTTGACTTAGTCTTAGTGGATGACAAATGGGAATTAACTGCTACTCGTAGTCCCGATGGTTTAAAGTATAGTGCAGATTTTGAGAACTTTGTTGTTTTTGCTCGTGGAAAATTAGCAGATCAAGAAAAAGTGCTAGATAGCACCCCAAGCAGGTGACGCATGTGCTATTGAACTCTAATGACGAATCAAAAATTGTCTCCCAAGCAGAATCTATAGATTACAAAAATTTTTTTGGGCAGGATTATAAAACGTTGACTACGAGTGAAACAAAAGACATCGAAAAAAAACTTTTAGCCGCTAAAAATATATCTAATAAATGCAAATCTACAAACGATTCCAAAATCAGTTATCCTGGTTCAAATGTGATTTTTGATTCAATATTTTATAAAAGTAAAAAAACTGGGCAATACCCTTGATCTTGTTTTCTGTAAGGTATGTTTCAACAGCTTTAAGTGTT
>CAZHIX010000018.1:10815-20747 GCA_964532715.1 Microcaldota archaeon
GCTCAAAATATTGCAATTCTTATTAATTATGCATATGACGCATGTGATAATATTGTTGCAAACATAACTTCGTTGGATAAGCGAATTAAACAACTTCTCAACGACCCTGATTTTGAGATGTTCAAAGATTTGTTTAACCGTGCTCTAACCTTGCGAAACTTAAATGCAACTCCTTCAAAAATCCCGTCTGATGTTACTTCCGAAATTAACCCCGGCGCAACTAAAAAATCCGAACCTCAAAAGAAAAATGTTCCCGACTTAGGTTCCAATGATTCTAGATCAAAAGTCCAAATACCCTCCGTCGATGCGGGGTCCCTTGAAAATCAGACTCAGGATTCGAATAATAAAAAATCTTCAAACTTAAACCCTTCAAAAACAATTTCAAGCGACAAAACCATACAAAAAACAAGCGAAACTCAAGATTCTACCGTGCAAAACGATTCTTCTAAAGAATCTTCTAATCTACAAGTGGCAAAAGCAAAGCAAGATAATCTATCAAAACAACAAACTCAAAATATTAATGAAGCTGAAGCTACGGATCTACAAGATGTCGAGCAGAACACTGCTCAAAGTAAAGAACCTTTAAAAAAATCTAATGTGTCGGAATCTAATTCACAATCATCTAATTCTATGTTCAACCAAGACGAAGCTCAGTCTTCTACAAAAGTTACAAACTCATCCTCAGTTGAAGTTCAGCAAATTGACCCTATTGCGCAATCGTTTTTATTATATCAAAATCTAAGACTGACTGATATCGTTTATTCTGGTTTTGTTTTAGAAGATTTTCTAAAAACATATTGTGGTCTAAATATAGATGAAATAAATGCTGTTGTAACTCACATTTCCCAAGTTTCTATTGGTCTTAGTAACGAGCAAATAGCAAAGCTAGATCTGAAAAATATTTTCAATGAGTTATCTTTAGATTTGTCTGTAGATTGGTATTCATTAAAACTAAAAGTTGCATCTGATTTATCAAGCACAGTAGCTGTTTTGACTGATCCTAACGATGTTTTCAAATATTCAAAAATTATTGCAGACTCTATCTTACATTTTAGTAAGGATGGTAACTTTAGTATTCTCAATTCTACAAATAAACGTGATGGTGAGATTGAACTTCAAGTTCAATCAATTTTGTTGTCTGCTCTTAGCGCCACTGCAAATTCTTCACAAGCGCGAAAATGGTTTTTCGATTATCTGCAAGATGCTTTAATTGAGAGCGCAGGTTCTAAAGATGCAAAGTATCTAAGACTTGGGGTTCAAACCTGTTGGTTGTTTTCTTTAGAAGAGTATGCCTACAATTTACAAGTCTCTTTAGGAAAAAATGTACAACCTCCTTCGCATATAACTCGCAAAACTTCACAACAAGCCCAATCATGGCTTGAAGATAATTCATATCTTCTTGAATTCAAACTTTCTGATTTTGGTGAAAATCAAGAATTCACACAATACTCTGATTTAAAGCAACTGGCAATTGATGCGCTTAGCACAATAGACTCAAATGGTTCAGCTTCAGACTCTGCATCTGCGTCGTTTCTGTTATCTTCATTATCTAACTTAAATGAAGACGAGCGATTAAATCTCTCCTCGTTGATTACTAATAAAATTCCAGTTTCTGTTTACTCTACTGGAGATATGCGCAATCTTTCAGATAGTTTTGTAGCTGTACGTTTGTTAGAATCTCTTATCAATATTGGTTTTTTTGAGAATTTACCTAGTGATCCCGCTCAAAAAGAAGCATTTCTAAATAAAATAACTTCAAATTTTGCATTACTGTCAAGCGGTTATATTTTTGCACTGGGTATGCAAGATTATATCAAAATTGCCGATCCATCCTCAAATTCCGGGGTTCAATTATCTAAACAAGATATGAATGTAGCCGATTGGTTTTTGGAAAATATGTATAACTATTGTGAAAAGCAACTATCTGATTCTCCAGACGAATTCAAACTTCAAAAACGAGATTATTTACAAATAATTGATAATTCTTCTAATATTCAGACTGCTTCTGAATTTGAATACGTTCTTCATATCCTAAACAAATCTTATGAAGCATTATGTAAAAACGAGCGAACCCGCTATAATCGAGATTCCAACGAATTTATATTTGGCGAGTTAGCACGTCAATATTACGATATGTTAAAATGGTATTGATTCGGTATGTGTATGCGGGTGAATATTTAATCCGTGTTGGGTGATAAGTTGAAATTTAATTTAAGACAAGAAGAAACGCAAAATAAAACGAATTCTGTTCAAAAAATGGATTTTGAGAATAAGTTTCTTCCATTTGTTTCACGCGAAAAATCTGCATGGGAATATGCAGAATCAATAGTGTCACTCAATAATTACTCAAAATCCTCTAGTGCGATCTCAAAACTAATAGAAAGTGCAAACTCTCTTTTACCTGGACAAAAAAAATATTTTTATGCGTGCGCACTTTTTATAGCAAAGAGTATGGACTCTCAATTATACAACGACACCTTAGACAATTTATCTAATCGTGGTGTCGATCTAAATCCCATTTTAAATATTCTTGAACAAAAAAACAAAATTTCAAAAGACGTAGAGCCACAGCCAGATTCTTCTTTTGAAAATACGAATCCCGATGCAAAACGTGGAGAACCAATAGAACAAAGTGAATCTATTAATGTTGAATCTGGTGCAGGTAGTTTTGAAAATGTAATAACTCGCAGGCATTCTCCAAATTTAATTGAACGAATCTCGTCTATAAGCGCCTTTTCTTTTACTCCTGGAATTGCCAATTTGCCAGACATGTTGAACACTTCGTTTGCTTCTTTTGGTATTGCAAATGCCTACATGAGCAAATATAATCTTTCCCCTGATCAGTATCTGTCCACTCTAAAATCTTCTTTTGGAACGTTGATAAATGCTTATCATTCTGCTGGAGGAGATGTATATTATGGTGCAAGTTCTGGATATGATTACAAATCAATTTGTAGCGATATACTGAAATTTTTGGATTCAGATCCTAAAGCTGGTCTGCTGTTTCTCTCTACTTATTTTAAGGATGCACAAAAGGCGCGCGAAGCTTTAGAAAAAGGAACGGCTGAAGGAGTCATAGAATTTATCAACTTAAGAAATATCGATGGTCAATATCCATGTCCTATAAATGGGTATTTTGATCCCGCAAACTTTCCAACTAGTGCGAGAACTCATCATTCCGATGTTAAAATTGGAGAGATTCCCATTACTTTTCTTCTAAAAGATATAGATGCAATGATAAAAGGATCCCTGAGATCCGGTGGTCCGGCGTTTATTCCAACCGCAATAACTACAAAAACCTCTATATTTGAGCGCACGAATACTTCTGAAACTGTTTCTATAGCTGAGGACGGAAGTTTTAATATTACTCCTCTTTTCACTACCAAAAAAAATTGGAATCAGTATGATGCAGGTTTGATATCTTATATGTATATCCCTGCACTCGGGCGTTTTTCTCCCGGATGGTTAAAAACAAATGCGATCTATTCTGATCGCCCCGACGGTGCAAAACTTGGGTGGGAAGTGGGTGTTTCAAAACGAAGCCCAGAGCTTGGAATAACTGCTATGCCACTAAACGTATTTACAAATGATGCAATAAGTATCGATTACAATCTTCTTGTACGTCAAATTGATGGGGATAATATAGTTTCAAAAACAGATGTAAAATTAGAGTCTGCAGAAATATCTGTCCCGTGTATATTTGTAGATATTCCATTGGCTGTAGATGTCGGATACTCTGGTAGATATGAAAAAGATGCATCTCCCCAGCATATGGTATTTTTTACTCTGAAAACACTTCTTGGGGAACAGGGATATCTATCCACGATGTTTGGTGTTGATCTTGCATCTGGTGGCACTACTACTCAAATTGATGTAACGCTACCGATATGGGGTGGAATAGAATTAGTCGGGGGGTATCAAGTGGTTAATGGGTTACGTGACATTTATAACCAACCTGGCATGTTTAAGATAGGTGCAAAAATTCCGCTTTGATTTGGGTGTTTGAATGAATTTGAAAATATTTCTTTGTATTTTTTTGTGGTGTTCTCTAAGTTTTTCATCACAAGTCTCTCAAGCGTCTTCAGATATCTCTCTTTCAATTCCAGCTACTGGGGTTTTTAGAGATCTAGCATCTGATATGTCATTGCACGTTCAAGCGACGTTAGTGTCTATTTCTTCAGACACAATAATTTATTCACCGCAAAATCCAAACCGTGCAGATTTACCCTCTCAAATATATATGTGTCCTGGAGAACTAAGATTGGATTTAGCCGATTCGTCTGTTTGGGCAACTTCTGATACATTTGCAAATACCTCTTATTCCTCTCAAAATCCAAATTTTTGTCCAAACGTTCTTAGGCCTGCTGGGCATTCTTGTTTTGGCTTGGCGTGTAATGTTGTGTGTCCTTGGGATTCATCTTCAAGTCAAATAGCAATTCAATGGGGAGCCGACGATCTTTTGAGCGCGATGTCCTCACCTCTTACGACTTTCATAAATAAGTATTCTCCCTATTATGAACAAATTCTTACTTCTGGAAATAAAATCAACGCAGACTATTATCATACGTTGGGCAATCCAGACCCATACCCAAATCAGCAAAGCGAAGCTGCACTTGTCTGTAAAGGGTATTCTATAACCACGCTTAACGCTAACCAACATTCTTCGCAACGTCTTATTGGTGTATCTCCTTCTCTCTCTTCGTCTAATTATGATCTTTCTACCCCGGGCGTCTATCAATTAGGTGCATATATAGATTCGCAATCCTGTATTGGTTCTGTGCACATACTTCCTGACAATGGTGATAATACTCGAGATAGAAAATATTCCCATTATCTTGATCCCGACGCTACTACCACATTTTCCTCAACCCCTGCAGTATTCACTGTTCATGTTGTAGACCCGCAAACGTGTTCAGATTTCAGTTCCTCAATATCTCCATCTCAAATCACAAATCTAATTGCAGGTGCAGACTATCCATTAAAAATAACTGTCGTAAACAACAACGAATTCTTTTCAATGACTGCAAAGAATGTGCGCGTGGTTGATGCAAATTCAAATGGTTGGTCTGTAAGGCCGGCGACTGCACCTAATGGTTTTAGTCCAGATGCAATACTGCCCTCATCAAATGGGGAATTAAAAATAGTTGCAACTGCTCCAAATCCACTCATTCAATCACAACAAGTTTGTTTTGATGTTGATTTTGAATCAACAATGCCAAAATGTAATGGGCAAAATTGTACTACTACTATTAGAGAATGTATAGATATTGATCCATCATTCACTTGCAACGTGAGTATCGCACCATTCTCTCCATCTTCGGATCTTTCGTTATCTCTTGGGGAAGATTTAATTCTTCAAACAACTTGCTTTTTGGATTCAAATCCAGTTCCGTGTCCAACTCTCACGTGGACGGCTACTGGTTTTGATGGGGGAAGCACAACTCAAAACATAAGTTTTGTATCTATACTTGATACTGATGGTACAGCACCAGACAGTTTTTCTCCATATGATGAGTTACCTCCATCTACCGGATACTCTAAACCTGCTCCATACGTCCCTTCAAATTCTGGTGATAAAATTGTAATAACTACAAACTCACCTACAACTTCAAACCCAATCGCAAAAACAGCATTATTCACCTACAATAGTTTCCCAAGTATTACTCCTCCAACTACGGCTGGGAATGTAATCGTAACTGGAACAGATGCACAAGGCAACGATTTTGAGTGTTCTGTTCAAGGGTCATCTCCAAATCAAGAATTTATTGAAGTTCCAGATGTGGTGTTCCCTGATTATGTGCCCATACTCTCAAAAATTTTGATAAGCGGTCAACCTTCAATAGGTAACGAAGTTTATCAGATAACTTGGGGTACAAAAAACATAGGTGCAGGAGTCGGTTCAAAATATTCTCACTCAACATTTAATGGAACAAGTAATTCTTATGTTGATATTTCTCGTGTTGACCCTCCTTTTGGTCCAAACCAACAAAAAACTACTATGTATAATTTTGCATGTCCGCATCCAGGTGCATTTCGTTTTACTGTCAATGTGGACTCTCAAAACAAAGTTCTTGAACAACCACCAGATGGAGAAAACAACAATCTTGCAAGTATGGTGATATATTGCTCAACAGTACTTGCATGCCCAGACTATATTTAATTTTTTTTACATTTTCCTGTCTATTCTCAAATTTGTCTGTGTCGCATTTTGCACTGGTGTTCACTGCTCTTTTTAGAAGATCCATTTTACACTTAGTGTCCATTTCAAACTCAAAGCTTTTTATTATCCGCCTGTTTGCATTTAGTGATGGCAAATTTTGATCTTTCATCACTGAAAAAACTTGTGCCTAATAAAGATGCTATAAAACCACAGGCACAAGGCGAAAAAGACGATTTGTTATCTAAATTAGAAACTCAGCGTTTTCAAATAGAACTCCTAAATTTGATTATTGAACGATACAAAAAATTCATTGAAGATGGTGAAACTCGCTCCTTATCTGAACTATGTGCTCTTGTAAAACCTATGGATACTGTCGTAATAGAATTAAAAATTCAGGTTGAAGATCAATTTCACCCATACTCTTATGATTCTCATTTTCTTCTAGCAACCCAAAAAGTAATGGATACTATTTTTACATACAAAAAAATCAAAATGCCACTTTCTTTTTGGATGTCTTTTGATGACATGGTGCGTCTTAAATGTGCTGATGATCTTGATAGAGCTATTCTCTTGTGCTCATTATTTCGCTCTTTAGGCTCAGATTCTTCAAAAGTTTTAATTGCAAAAGATAAATCTGCATGGGTGTCGTTTGTTTTTTCAAAAAAAATGTTCATAGTAAATATTGCAGAAAAAAACATGAGTGCATATGACATAACTGGGGATGCATTAAAACAATTTTTGTACAATATGGCATATTCTTTCAATGATCGTGAGTGCGATGATCTTGCAGGTGACGACCAGGTTCTTGAAAGTTAATCTAAATGCCCACAAAAGTTAATCATATTTTTGTATGGACGTGCGGTATTTGGATGAGAAAATCAAACTCATTTGGCTAATGCCTACTGCAATAACGATTTTTGTTGTGTGGTTTATCGTTGCGGTAGCTGTTTTTGGTCTTTATCAAGAAGATCAAATATTTGACATGCCAAAATCAATCTTTGTTTTATTATTCTTGGTAGCATCAGTCGCATTAATCTTATTGCCCGTGTATTTTTATGCACATATCGAATACATGTCATTTACTTACGAACTTGCGCAAAACGAATTTGTAATCCGACAAGGAGTAATAACTCGTCACACTACTGTAATTCCATACAATCGCATACAAAACATTTCTACTACACGAACTCTTCTTGAACGTATGCTTGGGCTTGCATCTTTACAAATAGAAACTGCTGGAACAAATCCATTAGCATCTGAGGGTGTTCTTCCGGGAGTTTCTAAAAAAGATATCCTAATCTCCGAGATAATGGTTCGTGTTGAAAAAATAAAAAAACAAGATAAAAATGGTAATATCATCAAAAGCGAACTCAAAACCGAGTGTGAGTTGTTGGGGGAAATCCTTAAAGAGCTTCAGGCACTTAATATTCTTTTATCAAATAATGGTCCAAAGCCCACACTGGGCGATAAAAGTAGGATGAAATGGGAACGTGTTTCTCCAGAGTATTCCACATTAAATAAAGATGAAAACAAAAAAAGGTGAGCTCTATGTCCGAGCCTGTATTAACAAAATATGAACGATCCAGAATAATTGGTGCGCGTGCATTGCAACTATCTTCAGGTGCACCCCCACTACTTGCAGTAAATGAGACGCTCTCTGCAATGCAAATCGCTATAATGGAGCTTGAGAATGGTATAATCCCTCTAGTAGTAATTCGATAATCATCGCCAAGCAGATTCAAAAATCGTTCTTACTTTGCATCTTTGTTTTGTTTTTCTCTCCCTATTTTTTCGTGCACTCCTTTTGTAGCAATTCTAAATTCGTGCACTCCGAACCCTTCGTTTTCTAACGCTTCAAAAATGTCTTGGCATTTTTGTTTTTTGCACAAGCCAACAACCATTCCTCCAACTCCTCCGGACGCACTTACTTTTGCACCTAATACCCCATTTGTTTTACATAAACGAATCACTTCATAAATTGATGGTGAGCATATATTTGATTTTTCTAAAAGTTCATGGTTTTTATTCATGGCATTTGCAAGTTTTTTCATATCACATTCTTTTAATGCACTTTTTGCCATCTCAAATATTGGCAAATACTGGTCATATATTTCTAGTCTCTGCTCTAAACTCATTTCATCTGGCAATTTTGAAATATTGTTTGCTTTTGCAAATGTTTCAATCATATTTTTTGTGTTTGAGCGTTGTTTATCTTTTTTGTATGTATCTACAAGAAAAAATGTGTACGCATCATCTATCTCAAATGATATATTTTTTATAGCCGGTCTAGTCACAAAGTTTTTCTTAAACTCAATAGCATTACCAAAACAAACCGCACTTGCGTCTATTCCTGATGGAGTTTTATGTGCAACTTTTTCTGCAATATCGACATCTTCAAATATGTTTTGTGCCTTGCATGGCAATCCAATACTTTTTCTTAATGCATAAGAAAAACAAGCGCTAAGTGATGCCGAATTTCCCACGCCTTTTAGTTCCCATGCTTTTTTTACTTTCACACTAATGTATAGCTCTCTAATTTTTGTATATTGTTTGTTATACTGTTCATAAATCGCATATATTGGGTGAATAATCTGTTCTGTAGTATTTTTTGTATCAAAACTCGCATTCTTTAAAGTGCTTTCATAATTGAATCTAGCTGTTTTTGATTTTTCTAAATTATATTCAATCTCATTATATGGCGCTATCGCAACTACTATTCCTGGTGCCCCATAAACAACATAATGTTCTCCAAAAAGTATTACTTTTGTAGGCGCGCATACACGTATTTGCATAGACTGCTTTTGTTTTGTTGCATATTAAATCTTTGTTTTGTTCATAGTGCATTAATTTCTACGCATGTTTTTGCATCTACTGATGTATCTTCAAAATGCATCAAGTTTTAATTCTTATTTTTCAAATACGCTCATGAATGCGGATATAAATTTAATTTATGCATTAATCGGTTCAATATTCATACTCTGTATTTTTGTTTATCTAATGTATAAAGAGGGAAGTGAAGACTCATGGGTTCAAATAAGTCAGAGCGCAAGAAAAAAAATCAAAAATCAATAAACTCAAAAAACACCTCTTTTAAATCCGTATTAGGTGCAAGCGACAAATCTCATTTTAGCAACCCTCTTTCTACTCATATTAATTCGCCCAAGCGTTTTAGTATAAATTCACTTTTTTGTGATTTTATCTTTTTTAGTGCAATATTTCTCTTAATCGGGTTTTTTGCAAGTATTTTTTTTCTAAATTCAGCCACTCCTGTTTCATGGGAATTTGGATATGACGCTCCAAATCTTATGTTTAGCTCAAATTTTTCAGTAGTTGCCCCTCATGAGTTTGAATATGCAGTATCCTCCAAAAACCTCAGTCAGATTTTTTTGATAAATACAAAATACAAACGAAACTGTTCTGGGGTAGTGTTTGAAGATAGTGCAAATAATTATTCGTTATGTGTTCTAAAATCAGGAATGCACTCAAATTTTTCAAACATAATGGGGGACACGTCCTTCATATTTTATTCTCCATGGATGCTTTGTCTTAAACAAAAGCTTTCTTTTAGTGTAAACCGCACCTTTACTATACATCCATCTAATCTCACAAACAAAAATCCAATTTTTTTCAAAGTAACGAACAAAACCAAAGTTTTTGGAAGAGATGCATTTGAAGTGAAAATATCCGAATCAAAGGATTCAGGTGTCTTTGTTGGATTACCACTTTCTGATTTTACTTACTATATAGACGAAAAAACACGTATTCTTCTAAA
>CAZHIX010000019.1:0-20073 GCA_964532715.1 Microcaldota archaeon
GTTATTAATCGCATTTTTAGATTCGCAAATCAAGTTTGCTCACTAAAAATGCTCCCCTACTTCAAAAGAGGGAGCCACCTGCTCATCACATGCTTGCTCCCCTCTACCCCTCACTTTTCTACTTAGTTATTAATCGCATTTTTAGATTCGCAAATCAAGTTTGCTCACTAAAAATGCTCTCTTCGTTGAAAAAAAAGAGCCATTAGAGTTTCATCCTCCTCAATTCATCATACACTTCATCTAGATTCTTGTAAAGCAAAAGCAAGATTTTTTTCTTCTGTCTTAGCACCTGCCAAATCAGTCTTCGGTGTTCAATTCGTTTTGAAAAAACATTGGCAAAATGTTTCATCGGCTTTCCTATTTGCGCCTTTTTCTAAATATGTTTTATTAACAAGTTAAACAAAATTAAATAGCGCAGATGATGATAGAGTGTGATCTATAAGCGAGTTTTACTTGCGATGATTATAGACGGACGGTCTGATGCCGATTCATTAGCCTGACCAACAGGGTTGTTTGGTTAATGAAGAGTTTTGAAACGAAAACATATCTACTTAACCCCGGTTAAGTAAAATCAGGTATTGCTTAATTTGTCGCATCCAGATACAAATCCAGCGCCTGCTCAACATCCTTTGAAATCAGCATGGCAAGGGAGCGAAAATCCCTTTTATCCGCTTTCTCAAGCGAAGTATAGTACGCACGCCGTTCTTCTCTTCGTAAAATGGTTGGCGGAAAACCGGCGCGCATGAGCCTAAGGTTCATCAGCAGGCGAGCCAATCTGCCGTTTCCATCTACGAACGGATGAATCCGGACCGTTTCGTGATGGAGTTTGGCTGCGGATTTGATCGCATCAATGCCTTTGCGCTTGTCGTTGAGCATGATGTAAACCGGCTTCATCAGTTCAGGCACTTTTCGCCAGTTCGGAAGCACGACTTTGGAGCCTTCTATGAAAACCTGCTCGTGGCGGTAGAAGCCGGCGTCTGATGGGCTGATTTTGTCAAGGATGGTTGCATGAAGGTTGAGCACGTCAATTTCGGTTATCTCCTTTTTCCCATCCGCCATTTTCTCAAGAAGACCGATGGCCTCCGCGTGGTTGGTTGCTTCCAAGTGCTCGTTTATGGACTTGCCCCGGATGGTGATGCCTCTTCGTAGCACCAGCCAGGTCTCCCGCAAGGTAAGTCGGTTTCCTTCTATTGCATTGGAGTGATAGGTCATATCCACCTCGAATTTATCACGAAGGCGCTTGACGACTTCGGGCGGAAGGGGCCTTAAAGAATTGAGCTTGGCTATTTTTTGCTCAAGTTTTTTTGCAAGACGTTCGTCTATCCATTCCTCGTTTTTTGCATCAAACTCAATGCCTGTCGATTTGGCATATTCTTCGGCTTCTTTGGAGCTTGGAAAGTATTGGAGAACGTTCTGCTTTACCTTCCCATCTTCTCGGTTGTTTTCAACTAACTCGTAGTAGTAACTATTGCCCCTGCTTCTGCGCCGGATGAATGCCATAGTGTAATGTAGTGGCGAAGATTATTTGAATATATCTATTAATCTTTACCACTACACGCCCTCCTCATCTTGCGCGTCTTTGGCCGTTTTGTTCATTTAAGCGTTAGCTTGAGGCAGACGAATTCTATCCTAACGGACGGTCTGGTGCCGAATTGTCAGCTCAAACGTCTTGGTATATTAATGATTGATTAGAAGCAAGTAGCATATAACTCAAGAGTAATATCTAAACTTGGCTGATTGCATTCACAATATGGAGTAGACGAAAATAAAAGAAATAAGATAAAAATTCAAAATATAAAAAAAGAAAAAAAATACAAACTCAAATTTGTTTATTCAAGTTCATATGATGCACTTACTGAAACGCTCACTTTTGCAGTTCCTGCTGATAATGAAACTGAGCCACCCGCGCTGTCTTGTGCCGCATATTCCATTTTTGCATAGCGATAATCTACATTTGCGGTTGGTTCAACATACGAATATCCCTCATTCATTCCAGCAAGTCTTTTTATCTTAGCATCTGATGCTCTTGCCATAGATTGTGCTTTTTCTCCAGCGTTTTTGCAAGCTTCTTCAAGTAAACGTGCATAGACTTCTTCACGAGTTTTGTCTGAGAGCATAAACTGAACCGAGCTTATATCGTTTGCACCATTTGCAACTGATTCTTTTACAATATTTGCCCCAAGCGCTGTCTGGTAGCTTACGACTCTTATGCTGTTTGTGAGTGAATATCCTATATCCACACTCTTTTCAAGTGTTTTGTTCCATTCGTATAATTTATCAAGATTATACCCTACGGTTTTTATGTTCTGTTCAGGCACTCCAATAGCCATTAATTTTTCTTTTATTTTTCGCACCTTTTCATCATTTTCAATCTGTATTTTTGCAGGATCTTCTCCTTTACTTACTACTGAAAAAACTATTTCTACTTTGTCTGGAGTTACTTCTTCAACTGCCTGTGCGTTCACATTCAAATAATTTCTCTCAGTAGTTGATGGAATAAGTTTTGTTTCAACAACTGTTTTTGGGGTTGCAAGTGCAAAGCTGGCTGAGAAAACTATAGCTGCCAAAAATATTGCAATTGCAAGTGGAACTAAATCCACAGTACATTTTTCTACCATTAAAAATCACCAATTTACTGCTGGTTTTGTGTTTATTATAAATGGTTGCTTTTTTGTTCGGATTTTACTCAAAGCGCAAAATTATGTCTGTTTTTAAATATTTGAGAAGAAAATACCTCTTAGAAAAGATTGATTATCATGACCTGTTTAGCCGAATACATGAAACATATACTAAGTTTTTCCTCATGTGAAGACACTCCTATGATGCTTGTTAGAGAAAATTCGCAAGTTGAGCGTATATCTCTATCTTCAGATATGAACTTTTCATTTTCAGACGATAAGTATTGTATCGGTTACAAGACCGATTTAGATGAATACAAACAATGCAGACACGGTGCATCTTCAATACGTCAGTGTCCAAAGTGTGCATACAAAGATGTTGCAAGAGTTTATACTGTTGGGGATTTTACACTCTATCCACATTTACGCGATGTATTAGATGAGGAAAAATATATCATTTATATTGCACAATTTGGTGCAGACATTACAAAAGTTGGTCTTACTCGTCGCTCACGATATATGAAACGGTGGAGAGAACAAGGTGCAGATTTTGCAGTCGCACTCATGGAATTTGATGGTCCCACACAAGCATATCCTGCCGAGCAGTATTTGCAAAATGTTTTTGGATTTAGAAATTCAGTTCAGGCAAAACAAAAAATATCAAGAATTAATTTTGATCGGCTAAAAGCGCAAACTTGTCTTGAGAATGCAATCACGCGAGTATCTGATGATGCAAATCTTCAGTCATATCTAACAAATGAAAAACTGGTGGATATGTCTGAAAATTATCCAAAAGTATTAAATCCTGAAATTGTAGATTATGTGCAAGGAAAAATTTTGGGTGCAAAAGGACATTGGCTTTTTTATGAAGGAATTTCTGGTCTTCATTATGCGTGCAATATGAACAAACAAGTTGGGAAATTTCTGGCACAGAAAAAAAACGAAGGACTGTTTTTGGATTGAACTAATAATCATTTCCACTCCTGCTCTTGCACACCACACTTCAAATTTTCATATCTTGCACGTGAGAAAAAGTAGCTTGAGAGTCTATTCATATAAATCAAAATCGGTTTTAGTTGCGCATCCTTTATTCTCTCAACGCACCTTTCTGCACGTCGTGCAACTGTTCGTGCATGATGCAAATAAGTTGCGCTTGGACTCCCTCCTGGTAAAATAAAGTTTTTAAGTTGGGGCAATTTTTCATCAATTTCATCTATCCATCTTTCCAATTTCTGAACTCTTGCCCCAAATTCATCTGCTTTTGCAGGTTTGTAGTATCCTGCGATTATTGATCCTGCTTCAAAAAGATCTTTTTGAATATTTGCAAGTTGTTCATCTTGTCCAAGTTTTGCTCTGGATATTCCTATTGTGGATGAGAGTTCATCAAGTGTTCCAATAGCTTCAAATATTATATCGCTTTTTGGTTTTCTAATTCCAGTTGCAAGTGTTGTGTTTCCATCATCTCCATTTTTTGTATATGAACGAGCCATGTGTTGTTATGCTCTGTCTGTGCTTATAATTTTTACTTGTGTGAATTTTACATGAAACTTGATACTATTATGTCTATAACGTTGATGTTTGCACTAACTCAAATCATTTCGTTATGTGCCGGAATTTTATTGATTTCAAATGCGTCTGTAGATCCAAACATGCAGTATTTGTCAATTTCAATAGTGGAAGATTCAAATAGCCTACTAAATGGCGTATTAATGATTTTTTATGTCTTAATTGGTGCGGTATTTGCATTAGCGATAATCAAATATTTCAGAACAAAATTTCTATTTCGTTTAGTGGAGTTTGCAATTATATGTACTACTGTAAGCGTACTATGTTTTTCAGTAATCTTCTCATTTAGCAGGTTTGGTTTTTTTGAATCAATGTTCATATCCTCGTTTATCGCACTTGTTTTTGCAATCGCAAAATTCAATTATTCAAAACTAAAAAATATTGCAGCCATATTATCGTCTGCAGGTGTGGGTGCTATTTTTGGTTATTCAATTGGTATATGGCCAACTCTTCTATTCATCGTAGCAATAAGTTTGTATGATTATATTGCTGTATTCAAAACCCGCCATATGCTTGAATTGGCAGATGGGCTTGCAACAAACGAGCTTTCGTTTACTCTAAGCGCAACCTCAGAAAATCAAACTAGGC
Source organism: Microcaldota archaeon (assembly GCA_964532715.1). Taxonomy (GTDB): domain Archaea; phylum Micrarchaeota; class Micrarchaeia; order Anstonellales; family Anstonellaceae; genus 1-14-0-10-45-29. The sequence goes on from CAZHIX010000019.1 coordinate 4,773, forward strand.
ACTCTGAACCTAAATCTCACGAACCGGATTTTTCTGCTCATGAAAATTATGAAACGTCTCGTCTTGATTTAGGTTCTGGAGACTTGGCAGTTCCTGCAATACTTACAGTTTCTGCCTATTCTGCTACTGGTCTTATAGGTTCAGTTGCAATAGCTTTAGGTTCAATAGTTTCAATTTTCATAACATTAAAGTTTGTCGTTGAGAAAAGAATAGTTCTTCCTGCACTTCCACCAATTTGTCTTGGGGGGCTTTTGTTTTTGCTAATCTCACAATTGATAATTCTCTTTGTTGCAGATTAAGTTTGTTATAAAACAAGTGTCTATCTGTAAATATTAATTGTAATTTTTCAGTCGTGTGCATGCGTTTCTTTTTAATATGCTCTTTTTCTTATTTACTATGGAGGTGTAAATATGGGTGACGGATGTTGTTGTTGCGGTGGTTCATCTTCTAAAAAAGAATCAAAGCCAAAAAAGAAATAGAATTTTTATTCGTCTAATCTTGTTTTATATTTTATATTTTTACTTGAAAAAATCGCAATCTAATATCTTGGCTATAGAAACTGTTTCTCAAAACGTATTTGTGGGTTTTAGATGTGCACAATATACCTGCATTTATTATTCCTTATGAATATTGTTACCATTCTTCTGCATCTGTTTCTTTTTCTAAATAGTGGTTATATGTGTTATCTTACAAAAAGAGACTAAAATCTAATAATCTGTAGTTATCAAAAAAATATAAAAAATAAATAAAAAATTTGGTTAAGATTAACCAAATAATGATGAGAGACCTTCTGCAGCCGCAGCTTCTTTTTTGCCCTCATCCTCTTCTTCCTTCTTTTCTTCTTTCTTTTCAGTTGCAGGTGCGCCTGATGCAGGTGCTGATGCAACTGCTACTGGAGCTGAAGCTGCTTTTAGTACCTCTTCAAAATCTACTCCATTTAGTGCCTCTGCCAAGACTTTTGCACGTGCTTCATCAACTGATGCACCTGATGCCTTAACAACTGCACTTATATTTTCAGCAGTTATTTCTTTTTCTGCGCCCTTCAATAAAAGAGCTGCATGCAAGTACGGATCTATTTTTGCCATATTTTTCTCCTCCTAATTACAAATATTATTTCTTCTTCTCATAGCGATTTCTCAAATTTTCCCAACTTTACTCTCAAGCATATTTTGCATTCTGATTGCGGGTGCGAGAAGCAATTCCACATATGCTGGGGAATACGCTCCCGTTTCAGACACAAGCGCTCTGCTCTGTGATAGGGCGTTTGTGAGTATATGCTTATTATTCATTTGAGTTGGGTATGAGCAGTTAACTGACATGTTGTAGGCATCAGAAAGCGAAGCTTTCAAATCTATATTAAGCTCGTTTTCATCTATATTAAGAATGTCCGCCATATAAAGCGTTCCATCTTCAAATCCTGCAACCATATTTATTCCAGCTTTGAACGGACGTATATTGAGTTTTTGCAATGCTTTGCAAACATTTTCCTCAATTTTTTCTCCTTTCTTTGCAACTATTGAATCTTTTTGGACTGCAATTTTTCCTCCCTTAATCATTGCATTGATTTTTGCAGCTTTAAGCTCAGACAATGCAGGTCCTGGTGGTAAATCTGTTTCCCCCGCCGGAACTATAATGTCCTCTATCGCTTGTTGTCCTGGTTTTGCAGCCACTGCCACCTGATTGTCTTTAAAGTGCTTAAATATCGAATATGCACTCATATTTTCAGACAATACTAAAACTGTAGGTGAATTTACAAGTTCACTAATCTGTTTTGCATCTGATGTTTGTAGTGAACGTTTTATTACTGTATTTTTCGCCATTAAAAAACTGGCTTTTGAGCGTAATTGTTTTCTTGCTTTTTGCAATATCCTATCTGGTAAATTTCTAACATCTAATATTGCAACTGTTTTTGCGCCCTTTAGTTGATTTTTTACCTGTTCAACCTTTTGTTTCTTTCTCACAATTGCCGGACTTTCTTTTTTGGCTACTGTATTTTTTTGATTACCTTTCTTTTTAGTCATGAAAATCAACTCTTTACTGTTGCACCTTTACTGTTGGGCTCATAGTGAGCTTCACATACGTGCTTGCTATTGCAGATTCTCCAACCTTGTCTTTGACTTTTTCATATGCAACTTCAAAGTTTTCAACCAAATCATCAATACTCATCTGTTCTGTTCCAATCGCACAGAAAACAGTTGGAAGATTTTTACCACGAGTCATAATTCTTACTCTTGATTTTGCTTGTTTTATTGCATTTTCTGCAGAACCTACAATCGGGCGGGGTAATTTTCCGCGTCCACCTAAAACTTGACCTAAATTTTTACCTACCTCAACCATCAACTGTGGTGCAGCTACAAATTCTGCTTTTGAAGCAATTTTTTTGAGTTCTTTTTTATTTGCTTTAAGTGTTTCTATCCCTGCCTTATCATAAATGTGGTCTGCACCTGCCTTTTTTGCTTCAAGTGCAAGTCCAGTATCTGCAAAGACAACTACTGGAACATTTTTTCCTCTTCCCTTTGGTAGTATAACATCTAAATTAATTCTGTTTTCAGGTTTAGTCATATCAATTGAGCGAAAATTGAATATCGCCTCAACTGTCTGAGTGAATTTTCTTTTACCTTTAGTTTCAAGCACTTTCTCAAGTGCAGTTACAATCTTTTTTTTATCCATTTAATCCCTCCTGCAGTGTGCAGTCGTTGGCAGTTTCGCCTAGCGGGAAAACTCGCAGTACTTATTTGTGTTGAATTAATTTATAATGTTTTGGGTGTCGGGATTTGTATTTTGAATCGTGTGTTTAGCCTTTTTTGTCATTGTTTATCTTTGGGGCAAATGTGGCTTCAACGTGTGCGTTTTTGTTGGTGCGCATCTCTTAATCTATTATCTCAAATACTAAATTAGATCTGCAATCTTCTTTCTTATTTTCTCAAATTTTTCTGTCTTTATTTTAAATATCTTTTTTTCAAAAAGTGTCGTATCTGCAGTAAATAAATCTGAATAATGAATGGCGGATCTTCCACCATACAATCGTCCATACTCTAAATCCTCATCTGTTATTATTGAACAATACTCTGCTTCTTCATTGGTGCTTATCATGCATACGATGCATCTATCGTTTTTTTGATTAAATTTTTCTTTTGATATAATAAGCACAGGCCTTTTTTTATCAGAAGTTAAATCTGAGAATGGAAATCTTGAAAGATAAACTTCTGTCGGTTTAATTGACATCAAAACACCTAATAATATTTTGACCAGAATTTTTCTTCAGTATCATTGTCCCATTCTTTTTTAAGTCGTTCTTCAACTAGTTTAAGATTCTCATCTCTAAGTATTTTTATCGGTTCTTTATTCACAATCTTTATTTTGTTTCTCTGTTCATATTCTCTAAGTGCGGCTCTAATTACTTCTGCTTTTGATCCTGCGTATCCTGCCTTAACAAATGCATATACAAACTTTTCTAATTCTCCATCCAGATGGACATTTATAATCGCCATTTCAACACCAATACATCATGTGTTATTTATATATAAAACACTATCTATTATATTCTTTGTCATATTTATGGTGTGTTTTTTATGTGTTCCAACTTACTTGCCTATTACTTTTGATCAATGATTAGTCATTGTCAAGCTGATTTGAAACCACCCACTTTAGTGGGTGGTTGATTTATGTGTCAGCTTGGCAATCCATTTGCTAAAATGAGCACGAGACCCAGCCATTTATGGCTGGGTGCTCTTCGGCAAATCTGATTTTAAATCCTCTTAAATTTTTTCATTGCCAAGTCTGCGGGGAAACCGTCCACTTTTAGTGGACACAAGTGAATGTCTACTGGCTCAACCACTGGCTTTGTTCCGGCGGTGTTCCAAAGTACCTCCGAGCACTTTTCGGGTGGCAAGCCATTTTGTTCAAATGGGCAACAAATCCGCACTCTTGGGCGTGAGTGCTCTTTTAGCGAATCTGAATATTTTGTGGTAATATTTGGTTAATTAGTAAGTGTTTATAAATATTGTTGTGCATAATGTATATAGGTGATCAATTGTCGTCAAATAAAGATAGTAATCATAATGATAACTATGAAGATTTTGAGATGAACGAGTTTAACACTAATTCAAGTTCGGCTCCAAATTTTTCTACGAACTATAATGGGGATATCAATTATAACTTTGTTTCTAATGAAGATGACTTTGTTTCTAATGAAGATCCATCAAGTGCAAATTTTTCAGAAAATAAACTGTCTGAACTTGTGCAAAATATTAATGCGTCTCATCAATCCATTCGTGAATCGTTATTATCACTTGAACAAATATCTGCTGTGAAACTTCCAAACGGTTCCAACTCGGAGCTTGAAAATTATTTACAACAAATAAAATCTGTTTATGTGACTACAGTTTCAAATCTTCAATCTTTAAACATTGAAAAAAACGATCAAACTCTTGAAATATTGCAAGGATACAAGTTCATAATCAATTCAATAGAAAACAACCTACAGTTTGTTGATTATTCATTTCAATATGTATTTGATGAAGATATCGATCTAAAAACTCGTGATGCAATACGTGCAAAAATATGCGATTTAATGGATGCTTCAAGCAGTTTAGCAAAAACTTGGAAAATTAATCACATATCTGAAGATGGAACTCTAATTATCCCAGGTACAAATGATGTGGGCGAATTACGTGCAGGTGATCAAGAAGATTTAAGTGACGAAATTCAGAATTTACAAAACCGATGCGCGCGCACATACGATTCTCTCAAATCAATTCTTGATCCAATCAAGCAATCAAAAAATCAAGCAAATTTGGATTTTGAAATAGATAATAAAAACACTTCAAAAAATCAATCCCAGGAGGATTCAAATGAAGAGCAAGCAAAGCCAATTGTGCCACCTCAAATAGATCCAGAGCAAAAGAAAAAACGCAAAAATACGCCACCCCAGATAAATCAAGAACAAGAAAGTGCAAATTCAGATGATCCTACTCAATTCAACTCTGAACAACCACAACAATCAAAACAACCACAACCAAATGCTAATCAACCTTCTAATGATAATCCAAACCCAGTCAATCAACCTGTTGGGAATAAATTAGCAGTTCAAGAATATGTTGCTTTATTGCGCGCAAAAGAAAAATGGTTCAGAAATAAATCCGATAAAGAAATCCTTTCAAGAGAAGATCAAATTCGTACAAATTTTAAAAATTTTGCACAAGAACATCTTGCAAAAAGAGTAAATGATCCAGACGCACTTGCAGGTTTATACTCACAACTAAGAGATGAATTCTCACAAAATCGTGGCAAACTACACAAATTCATAACTTGGGCAAGAAAACCAGTTGTAGCTGTTTCACGTGCAGTCTTAGCAGCTGGATTAATAACTGCTGGAATACTTACTGGTGGTGCAGGTTTTGTAATCGCAGGAACTGCAATTGGTGCATTCGGAAGATTCATGGCAGTTGATGCCGTATATGATCGAATTCATGCAGCAGTTTCTAGTACAAAAAATAAAGCGGAATATGGTATGGCATCAACAATTTTCTACTCAAGAAAAGATGACAAAATACTAAATCTTGCACACGCACAATCTCAGAAAAACGATCGCAGACAATCAGAACTTAATGTAGTGGATGTCATTATCAACGATTCCATAAGATACGCAAACAATCTAAAAAAGCACAAATTAGTCAAAACTGTTCTTGCAACCGCAACCGCAGTTTTTGCACCATTTGTTGGTTCAGCCATCGCAAACTATCTTGGTATTGCAAAAGATTCTGCTGTTGATTCTGCCACTTCTCTTAGTTCCTTGGACTCAAATGGCGCAATTAGCGGTCCATTTGAAAACTCTGCAGTTTTGCCACCCGATGTATGGGCAAACACATACGTAGTCCCAGACGGAGGAGGAATTTGGCACATATCAAAAGAGATTGCAAAGCAAAAAATTGACAACTTTGAAAACCTCACACTTAAGGACAAAAACATCGTAATAAACACTATCAAAAACTACATAATTGACAATCAATCAAAAGTTGGATTGGAAAATCATGAGATAATTGCGCGTGCATCAAATAAAGGCGGACCATGGCTTGCAAAAAAAGCAGATTTGATCTTTACAAATGATGATCTAAACCAAGCACTTAGCTCAAAATCAATGTCTAATCGTTTACGAAATCTCATATCTGTGGATACAAGCAAAGTCTCTGACATGCTAAAAGCCGGTAAATCTGCAATCACTTCAAGTAAAATTAGCTCTGGGCAAGTAGCAAGATTCTCTTTGTAGATTTTTGTTTTATTTCTTTTCTATTATCTACAATTTTTTTCTAACTTCTTTTGTGTTATCCTTTATATTCCTTATACTCGTTGCGTTATTGTGAACAGACACAACGTTTCAACTAAAAATGTTTTACTTGCACTATTTTTAGTCTTTATTTTTCTTCATGGTTGCATCAAAATAGAAACTTATGAACAATTTTATCCGAATGGTCGCTCAAAAATAACTTCGCAAGTTTATATAAAAAATTTAGTAGATACTCTTGATGCCTCAAAAATAACTCCTCCTAACAACCAAACCTGGGCTGATTATTTTAATTATAAATGTAATTCACTGGGGTCTTCTTCAAACACTGATAACTGTGCTATCCGGCCCGACTGGTTCGTATTTTCGCAAGATAGGATCTCTGGAGACGGTTTTGCAATGCTAACCTATGATGATTTTCCATACACAAATTACGAGTTGATAATATTTGAACCACCATTACCTCCACTGGGTGAATTTCGTGAAGTAGGGCAATACAAAGTTCCATCCAAGCTTTTGTTTTCAAAATTCAATCAGACTCTTTATGACCAAATGGTTTCAAGTGGGGTGCAATATTCATATGTAGCGGTGCTTCCCGCAGAAGTAATAGAATCTTCTCATGGTACTTTTGAAAAAAATATTGTAAAACTGGATCTTCTTGAAGTAATTCGCCTAGGTTTTCCTGTGAAAATTGTTGCAAGAGAATTAAATCTTTTGCATGTCGGTGCACTTACATTTGGTGTTATATTTTTACTTTTGCTACTTTTGTCTTCTATATACTGGTTTTTGAAAGAGTGGTCAGTGCGTCGTGATTCTAATCTTGAAATAAAAAAGAAAAAGGAACTTGAAGAAGAACAAAAACGTATATTTAGAAAAGACTCTCGTCTTAAACAAAACCAAGTTTATATGGCACCTGGAGATTTGCAAAACAAAAACAAATCAAAATCTAAATGATTTTTGTTGTGCGCTATGAATAATGTTTATAATTATCCTCATCATCTCTATAGCCGTGAACTTAAGCGTTATTAACCGAACATTTGCATTATTTGTTTGTGTGCTATCTCTTTCATCATGCGGTTTTTGTCTAAATCCATTTTTAGTCTCAAGCGCAAACTACACTATCTTTTATGATTATTCCATTGACGTTTCACATGGTTCTGCTTCAGATATTGCACTAAATATCTCTATTCCTACGGGTTCAAATGTCATATTGTGCTCAAACAACTACAGTATACAAAAAGATTCTTTATCAAATGAGTATTTTAGTGTGAATGAGAAAAATCCAAAACTACCATTTGTTATTCAGGCGTATTTGAGTGTGCAATCAAACGCAAGCTCTATCCCCTCTCTTCCAATTTCCGGCTCATATGAAATTCCTCTCGATTATGTTTTATTTCTAAAATGCGATTCACAAATTGATTGTAATGATGAACAGTTTAAACAAATTGCACTTAATACTACCTCAAATTTTGAAGGCGATTTTGAAAAAATATCTGCACTTGCATACTGGGTAAACTCAAATATCGATTATGATCTTTCTTATGTCGGAAAAAATATGAGTGCATCACAAATATTTTCAACTGGTAAGGGAGTATGCACTGATTTTTCAACAATGTTTGCAACTCTTGCTCGCTCTCTTGGTTATCCGACTCGGTTTGTAAATGGATACGCTTATTCAACTGTTCAAGAAAAATGGGTTGGTCATGCGTGGAATGAGGTGTATATCGGAAAATGGGTAGGTGTAGATTCAACATGGCTTGAGGTTGGTGCTATCGATGCAACTCATGTTGCACTTGTTCGCTGTGATAAAAATGTTCATTCTCTTGCAAGTGTTTCTGCAATGGTTTCCCCTTCAAGTGCACAAATCATCTGGGGTGGGGTAAATGATCTTAATGATTTATCTGCAAATAATCTAAAATTGGAATCTTCCCAATTTTTTCAACCATTTACAAATTATGAACTATTTGCTTCTCATTCAAAACTTACAAACTCTTCAAAATTTTTAGTTTATCTAAAATATTCAGCTAACGATTATCGTCTTTTGCGCGCAAAACTTTTTGCTTGTGTGAGTGATAATGGCGATATTATACGTTTTGATAATGAGGATGCATGGGTAGCGACCAAACCCAATTCAATTTCTTATCTTGTTTGGTCTGCATCAGTGTCTACACAAATAGATAAAAATGTTTTATATAAGTGCCCAATTTCTCTTAATTCCGATACGCTTATGTCCGATTCAATTATAGTAGAATTAGACTCAAACGATTATCAATCTGAAAAAATAAGTGCAAGTGTTTTGTATCCCATTATTGCTTCTTCTCAAGTTCAAACTGTAATTGTCAATTCAAGTCATAACTCAAAACAACAAAAGACAAAAAGTTCAAATATGGTTTATTTACTTAGCGAAAATTCTATTCAGAAAAAACCATTTGATTCAAACGGCATTGCCACTTTTGATTTTGTTGTGTATGGTGCAGGTAAAAAGCAAGTCTATATTTGGACAGAAAATAGTGCCCCCATAGTTCTTGATTATATCACGAATTACTCTAAGGGCGAAAATCATTTCACTATATCTTTTGGCTCAAGCTATATCATGGGTAAAAGTTCAACTATAAATTTTGATTTTGAAAACGGTTTTAATTCAGTATCTAATATTTCATCTTCCAATCATTCTTATCTTGGGCATACTCTTGTTTGGCAATGGGGATTAGAGTCCGGTAGTGCAAGTCTTGAAAATATAACTAAAAATAATTCAATTTTAAAATTAAATTTTGTTCCAAAATCAGATGGGAATAATGTTTTTAGTGCATCAATTTACGATTCAAAACACCAAAAACTATATTCACAATCAAGAAATTTGTACGTTTATCCAATAAGCAATGTAAGCGTTGTGCACGTATCTTTAACTCAAATCGCTATCAATTCAACAATCGTAAGACTACTGTTGAATTCTTCTGATTCAGTTGAAAACGTATGGGTTATGGTTGATGGAAAAAAATATGTTGTATTAGAAAATGAGATTCAGATGAATTTGCTTCCAAAACCATATGCCGCAAAAATATTTTGGACTGATATGAACGATCAACAGTATTCGTTGCCATTGTTTATCCGTGCCCCCATTGAACAAGAACAAGCTCAAATATTTGCAGGTATAATTGTACAAAAATCAACTTTAGATTTGATTAAAGTTTTGGCAACTGCCATTCTTGGTCTTGGTTTACTTGCAATCGTGGTCGGAGTAAAACAAAGAATAACAAATGCACAAAAATTCCAATAACTTCAAATATTTTCATAATTCATTATTTGTTTGTAATCTTGCATGATGTTTTGCATGAGGTCTATCAAATGTGTGAAATAATTTTTCTTGGAACTGGTGGCGGGAGAATAAATCTGATAAACCAGTTTAGAAAAACTGGGGGGTTTCTAATACGTTTTAACGACGTGATTATAAGTGTTGATCCCGGTCCTGGTGCTTTGAGTCAATTACACTCTTTAGGCATAGCTCCATCTTCAATAAATTGCGTAATATGTTCTCATTTGCATCTTGATCATACACTTGAAGCTCCTCTTTTAATTGAAGCAATGTCTGGTTACATGCTCAAAAAAGGTGGTATTCTTATCGCATCTGATTGGACTCTAAATGGAGATGAATATGAGGATCGAGTAATTACTCGTTATCATCAATCAAAACTTGAGCAGAAACTAGTTCTTTTGCCAAATCAAAAAACCGTTGTTCAACTCTCAAAGTCTGTGAGCATAAATCTGTGTGCTGTGCCTGTAAAACATGAAGACTTAAGTGGTTTTGGTTTTGTAATGCAAATAGGCAAATACAAAATCGGTTACACTTCAGATACTGAGTATATTTCAAAAATTCATGATGTAGCGTATGCTGGGCTTGATTTGCTAATTGCAAATTGTATAAAGCCAAATGCAGATAAAATTGCTGGTCATTTAAATTCTAGTGATTTGATAAATCTGCTTTTGAAGACAAAGCCCAAAGAATGCATAATTACTCATCTTGGTATTCATATGCTAAATATCGGGCCATGCAAGCAAGCAAAATTAATAAGCAAAAAATCTGGGATAAAAACAATTGCCGCACAAGATGAATACTGTTATGATTTGAATTCAAGTCATTGGGGTCCTTTTAAAAAATAATCTTCTGGTCTGGATTTCTTTTACAAATCCCTTTATATTCTTCTTTTCAAACTATATTTACTTGTATGCATTTAGCCTGTGGTTATTTGCTACATTAATTATTGTTATGTGGTTTTCATGGTTGAACTTGCAAAAAGACTTGATTTGCAAACTGAGCAAAAATGGCAAAAATTTTGGGATAAGCAAAATTTTTTTGAGTTTGATCCAAGTGATACATCCCGTCCCTTATACACTTTAGATACCCCTCCTCCTTTCACTTCTGGAAATCTGCACATGGGTCATGTTCTTTCATACTCCTATTTTGATTTTGTTGCAAGACATCGCAGAATGAACGGTTTTAATGTCTATTACCCTCAAGGTTGGGATTGTCAAGGTTTTCCTACCGAAGTAAAAGTAGAAAAAAAATATGGTAGAAAACCTGCAGATGAATTTAGGAAATTGTGTACTGAATGGACTTTAGATTGTATTGCAAAGATGAAATCTCAAATGCGACGCATGGGTTTTTCTCCTGACTGGAAGTATGAGTACAAAACAATGGATCCTACTTATCACAAAAAAGTACAACTTTCAATATTGAAAATGTTTGATTCTTCACAAGTGTATCGTGCTCAGCATCCGGTTTTTTGGTGCACAAAATGTCATTCTGCATTAGCAAAGACCGATACTGAAGATATTGAGCGCAGTACTTATTTGCACAATATAGTTTTCAAGCTAAAAACAGAAGACGGTAAATCATCCACAAGATGAGCGATACAACAAATTAACTAATGCAAAAGCAATTACTGCACTTGGAAAAGAGGTTGCATTTCTTGCAGATACAGATGTAGATAAGGATTTTGGAACCGGAGTAGTAATGGTCTGTACGTTCGGGGATAAACAGGATGTCGTTTGGATGTATAGGCACAAGCTTGATTATGTGCAAGCAATGGATGAATATGGCAAACTTACAAATGCAAATGAATTTAGTGGTCTTAAATTATCCGATGCCAAAGAAAAAATATTAGAAAAATTCAAAAATGAAAAAAAGCTTATAAGTTCTCGTCAAATTTCACAAGTTGTAAAAGTGCACGACCGATGCAAAACCCCAATAGAGCTTGCAAATTCGTATCAGTGGTTTGCAAAAATTACTCAAAGTCGCGATCGAATAAAAGAGTGTGCACGTACTATGAAGTGGCATCCGGATTTTGCAATTTCTCATCTTGACAATTGGGCTGATTTTGTTGAGTGGGATTGGGTAATTTCACGCCAGCGTACGTTTGGAACACCCATCCCATTCTGGGTATGTTCAAAATGTGGCGAAGTAATCAAAGCAACTCAAAGCGAACTTCCAGTTTATCCTGCAGGCAAAATAAAAAAATGTCCAAGATGTGCATCTGATGCTAATGGCGAAACTTCTGTATTTGATTGTTGGGTAGATTCCTCAATCACTCCACTGGTTATTGCTAAATGGGAAGAAGATGAAGAATTTTTTGCACGTGCATACCCCGCAAACCTCCGTCCTCAAGGAGTAGAAATAGTTCGTACTTGGGCGTTTTATACAATCTATCGTTGTCAAGAGCTTAGTGGTAAAGCTCCTTTTGTTGAATTACTTTTAAATGGAAATGTGTTAGCGCCCGATGGGAAAAAAATGTCAAAATCGCTTGGAAATATAATTGAACCTGACAAATTAATTGAAGAAAACGGTGCAGATTCGGTTCGTGTGTGGGCATCACTTTCAGGAGCCATGGCAAAAGATAGACCATTTTCAATGCAAGATATACTTTTTGCAAAATCCTTTTTACACAAATTTTTAAACGGTGCAAAGTTTGTTCAAAGTGCACTTGAAGGCTATTCTTATTCTGATGAACACATTAACAATTTGCGTGAAATTGACAAGTACTTTTTATTTAGGCTAAATACTTTAATTTGCGAGTGCAATTCTCATTGGAAAATTTACGAGTTTCATCACATAATGCACAAGGTGCAAGAATTTTTCTGGCATGAATTTTGTGATTATTATCTTGAATATGTCAAGTCAAGAATTTATTCCCAAACCGATACTTCAAGGAGTGGTGCTCAATTTGTTTTGCATACTGTTTATTCAAACGTGGTTTTATTGCTTACTCCATTCATTCCTCACGCATGCGAAGAAGTTTGGCAGATATTCAAAAAAGATGAAAATAAAACTGTAATGTTTGAATCTTATCCAAAAGAAAACACACAGTTTGATTTTGCAAATTCAGCGCGAAGTGGTGAACTTTTAGCAGATATAGTTTCAAAGGTGCGACAAAAAAAGGCAAGTGCAAAACTTGCGCTAAATTACCAAATAGATGTGTTATCTTTGCGCGTGGAGCAATCAGATATCAATCTAATATCTTTATTAACTTCTGAAATTTTATCTGTGTGTTGTGCCAAATCGCTTGATGTAAGTTTGAGCGATGTGCTTGAAGTTGATTGGTGATTTAAATGTCAGATGGTAATAAAAATGCAAATTCATCTTCTACAAATGTAGATTCAGATTTTCTAAATCCAAACGCTCCAAAGGATCCAAATATGGCCGCATTAATTGCATTTTTGTGTATGTGTATTTTGAGTCTTCCTGCTCTTGCATATCTTTATCTTGGAAATACTAGAAAAGCATTAATTTATTGTGTAGCCCCTTTTGTAGTTGCAATAGTTTTATTCGCTATCCTTCTGATATCTACATTTTTAGGTATATTCACATTTGGAATTAGTATGATAGTTGCAACGTGTTTGATATTTCCATTCGTGTTTGTAGCTCTTTTGTTTGATATTTTGGTAATATTAGATGTTTACAAAATAGCAAAACGCGAAAAACCGATATTGCCAGAATTTTAATCTTTTATTTTTTAATTTTTATTTATTTTTATTATTTTTATGGTTGAGTTTATGGATATGAATGAAATTCTATTTCTGACATCAAATAAACACAAAGTGTCTGAAGCGCAAACCATTTTAAACCGAAAACGCGGAGGGGGGACACCCCCCTCCCCATTTTCTTGGGGATTTTCTGACCCACCCCCCACTTTAGTTTGTTTTGAGGACTTGGAGCTGAGCCTATGAATGAAATTCTATTTCTGACATCAAATAAACACAAAGTGTCTGAAGCGCAAACCATTTTAAATAAGTTTAATCTAAAGGTAGTAAGCATGTCTGCTAAGGGCGTGGAAATTCAAACCGATTCTCTTAGTGATGTTGCAAGAGTATGCGCCCAAAACGCTTATGCGCGTATCAAAAAGCCTTTATTCGTAGAGGATTCTGGCTTGTTTATTGATGCTTTAGGTGGTTTTCCGGGAGTGTATTCGTCATATATATTGGATAAAGTAGGTTGTGAAGGAATTTTGCGCTTACTTGACCAACAGCGACAAAGATCTGCACATTTTGCGTGCGCAGTTGCGTATGCAGATGAAACCAAAACTCATTTATTTGAGGGCAAGGTTTTTGGCAGAATCTCTGACCAAATTAGTTTGGGAGGTGGCTTTGGTTATGATCCCATCTTTATACCTGATGGGCATAATGAGCCTTTTTCTAAATTAATGGATGTGAAGTCTAAGATCTCGCATCGGGTAATTGCTATTAGTCAATTGGGGCAGTTCTTAGCGACAAGAAAATGAATAAAGTGATTTGATGGCAAAACTGCATTCAAGAAAACATGGAAAATCAGGTTCTAAGCGACCTGTTGCCAAAATTTCGCCTCAGTGGGTGGAATATTCGGCACACGAAGTTGAGGATTTAGTCCTCAAACTTTCAAAAGAAGGGCACAACGCAACTTCTATTGGGAGAATACTGCGCGATCAATACGGAATTCCTTCTGTTAGATCGTTATGCAACAAACGCATATCTGACATACTCGCACAAAACAATGTGCTTGTAAAATACCCTGACGATCTTCTTGCACTAATAACCCGTGCGGTGGGCATGCTCAAGCATCTTAGTGCGAACAAATCCGATGGACAAAATACAACTAAACTTTTGCACGTTGAATCAAAAATAAAACGTCTTGCAAAATATTATGTGCGCCAAAAGAAATTACCTGTTAGTTGGAAATATAATAGGCAGACTGCGCCTTTGATTGTGAAGTGATTTTATGGCTGAAAAGAAAACTACTACTCCAAAGAAAAAATCGCGCGTTGTGGACAAATGGAAAGCTAAATCTTGGTATACGATTAAAGCTCCTGCTATTTTTGATAGCAAAGAAATCGGGCAGGTTCTATCTTCTGAAGAAGAGAATTTAGTAAATCGTATAGTTAGAATCGGTCTTGGGGAAATAACCGGTTCGTTTACCTCTTCCACTGCATATACTTCAGTTTTGTTTAGACTTGTTTCTGTATCAGCAAAACAGGTATCTGCACAATTTATTGGGCACGAACTTGCACCAAGTTATATCAAAACACTTTTGCGCAGACGTCGTTCAATAATTTACACAGTTGATGATGTAGCTACTGTGGATGGAAAAGTTATCCGAATAAAATCCGTCTCAGTCAGTGCGTTTAAAGTATCCGAGGCAACACGTCATGATTTAAGATCTGCAATATCTCAGAACATCAAAGCATTGGGTTCTCAAATGACTCTTGATGCGCTTGTGCAAGAAGTTCTTTTTGGAAAATTCTCTGCAAAAGTGTTTGGTAAGGTCAAAAACATAACTCCAATGCGCAGACTTGAAATACGTAAATCCGAACTTATTGAAAATTTCAAAGATTAAACTTTGAGGTTTTTTTTCTTTTTTATTTTTTAGTTTTTTTCTATATTCTATTTTTTTGTATTTTAGCTCACATCAAACTTGTGTCGCACTTTGTTTAACCTCACTGTGCTGTCCTGAATTAACTTCCTCTCGATAGTTCATTTCATTCATCTAATCAC